>NZ_SELU01000025.1:0-68690 GCF_006861605.1 Pseudanabaena sp. UWO310
GTATTTTTCTTTTTAAGTAGTTCGGCATAATTAAAACCCAGAAGAGCATACCGCCCGCGCAGCGGGCGGTATGCTCTTCTGGGTTTTAAGTTTACTTATGCCTAGCTACTTAGTATTTTTTAGTGACATTACTAATTTTTTACAGCGCTTCAGGATTTTGCGTTGAGCGATCGCTATGGGTAGGTAAGCTTTAACTAAGGGGGAGCTAACGAGCAGACTTGCCTCATACCATGCATTGCGATGGACGGTAAACCCTGCGCTTAAGGCGATCGCATATTTAAATACATCGACCACTCGGAAAGGCATCGCCCAATAAAAATGATATAGCTCGTTCGGATCGTCAAAGAATGGACAATCCGTAAAGGCTTCGGCTTCCTGTTGCGTAGGAGTATCATTAAAAGTCAGAAATAGCCGATCTAATGCTTCGCGCCAGAGTTTTGGGGAACTAAGAAAAATTAAGTCCGTAGGCGATCGCTCCACGAGATGGCGGACAAACGCCATCACCGATTGCTGGAAAAATTCTAACCCCCATGTTAAGGCTGGCTGGTTATGGGGATGCTTAAGAAGAGGAACTACGGAACCATCTGCTTGCAAGACATAATCAAGGGTGGTTCCTTCACAGCCCGCACAAAATACTTCCATCGCGGAAACGTAGCGATAGTCAATATCATTGCGAAGTCCCACGGCATGATTTAAGTTAAAGAAAAAGGCTATTGCTTCTCCTCGGTGCTTCAGTCCACCGCTAGGCTTGTCCAAGGCAAAGTAGAAACCAACAGGATTCCTCGTACCAAATAGGGCAAAGGCATTTTCCAAGGAAATTTGCAAGCTACCCCGCCAGCCCACATCCACTAGCCCAAAGGCTTGCCCATCCAACATCTTTTCCTGATATAAATAGGCTTTTAAAACTTCACGTTTCTGCGCTGCAATTTGCAGAACTAGCTCCTGAAGAGGTTCGTGCTTTTCTAGCTTCGTTCGCAATGTAATTCTTTCTTGGGCAGATAAATTCTTTTGCCAAAGCTCGAAAGGATAACCGAGAGCGGTAAAAATTCCCTCGGCAGTAGAGCGATCGAGACACATTCTGGCGAGCAAACTATTAATGCTGAAGATGTCCGTATCATCAAACATCCATTCCCAAAAGGCTTTATCGATCTTAGTTAATCCAGGCATTCTTAAAGCTTGCCGACTGACGTAGAGATAGCGCAGTTCCACCTCTGGATAAATCTTCGGAGCAAGTTCTTGAGCGATTTGCAGTAATATCTCGCCATCCCTTGCCAAAAAATAGATGCGGGCAAGTTGTCGAGCTTTCGCCTGCTGTAAGATCCAGATCGTATAGGCGGTTAAAATTGGTGCGGCTACTGAAGCGGCAATATCGCCAATGATTGCTTCTTTTGATGTTTTAGGCTCCCTCGATAGGCGGGTATAGCGAGATAGCCCTGCCAAAAGAGAAGTAATGCCGTTGGTAGATCGAGCATTCGCTTGCAGGATGGACTCATAGCGATTGGGATTGGCATTATCAAAATGAATCGCTTTAATTCCTAACTCACGCGGCTTAGCCACATCGGGTTGCCAACTATTACCAATATGCGTTAGCTCTTGAGGACGCAGTTGTCTATCGGCGATCGCTTTTAAAAATAAATCCCCCGATCCTTTAGATTTGCGGTACTGACATGATACATAGAGGCGATCGCCAGTTTGCCAAAAGCCATGCTGCCGCAATCGCTCCTCAAGAAAAGCTTCAGGCAAATACATATCAGAGAGAAATAACACATGGGGATGCGATCGCCTTGCTTGTTCTAGCAATGGTCGCGCCTGCGGTACAGCCACTAAATATTCTGCTTCTACATCTAATTCCAATTGCTTTAGTTTCTGGATCGTTTCCGCAGGGATTTCTAAGGTATTGGCAACTTCCCGATAGATCTCATCTAGGGTCACTTCACCAGCTTCATAAAACAAGCGCGATCGCCGTTCGGCATTAATTCTAACTTCCTGAAAAGTCTCCGCCGTAAAGTTAATCCAACCAAAATGTAAAGCGCGATCGCCACAGATTCTAAAGATTTCCGTTGGTTCGCTAACCAGTCTAGTCAGCAGCGTATCAAAGATATCAAAGCTGTATATTTGTGACAATATTTGTGACATAGCGGCATTTGGGAATTAGTGATGAGAGTTTCTAGAACAAATTAGCAATTGAAGACTAATTTACATGTCTACAAATTGGGCTTAAGTAAATATAAAACCCTAAAACCTGCGGCGCACGCGCAGCGTGCGCCGCAGGTTTTAGATCTGGATTTTATGCCCAGCCACTTAGGTGACTATGGGTGAAAGAACACAGATTGCCAAAATTTATGTCTGATATCGCTGACGTAGTGGCGCATAGCAGTTTGTTTGGTGACAAAGCGATCGGGATAGACAAACTGATCGTCCACATTCATCACATATTTATCGCGATCAAGGGCAAGCCCGCGATTGGACTTGATCGTCAAATTTACAATGGTTTGCTCGGAGAAGTAATTGGGAAGTTCTGGGAGCTTTGCCAATCTCTGTACTGGTTCTTGCCAATCTAAAGCTTTTTTAAATAGAATGAATCCCGCATTAATTGGCTCTTGCTGCTCGATATCTGCATAAATGAGGCGTTTGTCTAGGGAGTTCTTACAGTCTGGCAAATAATAGGTAGCCGAACTTTCAGTAGTAGCTAGTTCGGCTAGATGGGAAGCTCCTTGAAAAAACAAAATATCGGAATCTGTATAGAGGGTTGCCCCATCAATCGGAATAGACATGAGAGCTGCGAGCTTTTTGCCCATCGCCTGCTGAGAGGCATATTCATAGACTGATTGGGGCAAGTCTTCTCTTTGAAATTTAGTTAAAAGCTGAACATCCACACAGGGATGAATCCGTCGCAATAGCTTAATACTCTCTTCAGTATAACTTCCATCGGACATGACCGTAAACAATTCGGGAATTCCCACATTACGAAGGAACGATCTCAGACTTGCTACTTGTTCGGGTAAATCCCTTTCGCAGGATAGGGCATATACTTTGATGGGCACTTGTCGCTCTTGGGCGATCGGCAAACTAACTAGAGTCGAAAGGCTGGATTTATAAATGGATCGGAGGAAGTTTCCTTGGATTTTTGCTGCATGATAGCCAATGTTTACCATTCGTTCCTCTTCAAGTTAGTTGATTGATGGTGAAACTTAAAATAGCTGGGCATCAGTAAAAAACAGATCCAAAGCCCTTGGCATATGCGCAGCATGTGCTATGGGTTTGGGATTTTATATTTAATTGAGCCTAGCCAGTTACATCGCAATTATAAATCTGAAATAAGCGATCGCTATTAAAAGTTTTTCATTTTTTGAAGATCTCCATTCCAAGAGGAATAGGCTCTGATTTTATTGTTTAAATATGCTGATGTAATACCAATTCCCAAAATGGCAACGCCATTTTGGGAATCTCAAACCCTTACTGGGTTTTCAAGTTAAGAAATAGCGTAGCCATTTCTTAACTTGGTAAGTAGTTCGGCATAATTAAAAACCATATCAAAAAACTGTGGCGCACGCTGCGCGTGCGCCACAGTTTTTTGGGTTTTATATTTTGCGCCTAAATAATTACTTATCGCCGTTTATGTTTTGTCAATCTATTTGTTCTATTTGTTGATGGATAGAGCCAAAAATTGAGTATTTTGGTCAACCAAGGCATAACTGGATAGGTTAATAGGGCAGATACAAAGATCACCGAAATAAATAGCCCTAAAATCGATGGCAATCCCTGCAAAAAAGGATTGAGAATTAAGTTGGCGAGTAGAATTAATGGATATACGGCGATCGTTCCCACAATTACCTGCTTGTAATAGGCTGGCGATGGATTCCCTAATGTGCTTTTAGGAAGGGTAAACCACAGTTCTAATCCCTTGGACTGGTGCTGTTGCGATCGCTTAGAAATAAATTTTTGAGAATCTTGCATCCATGCTTGATAAATATCTGAAGCTAGCCAATTTTTGTAGTGATCGTAGTTATCAAATTTAACGATAAAAACGTATTCAGGATATTGCTGATTGCGGGGACGAATTACTTCAACCCCCATAAACCCCTCAAATTGCTGTGCATCTTGGTTAATTCCTTTTGTCCAAGCTTCATATTCTTCTATAAGATTTGGTTCGACAACTTCGGAGATGACTAAGGTAATCGGATCGGATTGTTGTCCAAAGTCCTGCATAGCTTTACCAATAATATAGTCAGGATAGCTAATTATAGCGATCCTAGCCGATTTGTTAGCAAGGGCAATTCATCCCAAAGCTCAAAATGGCGTAGCCATTTTGAGCTTTGAAAATCCTTACTGGATTTGGTTTTTAATTCACAAAAGTATCGTCACACTTTCGTGAATTGGTTTAAAACCCAACAAACTGTAGCGCACGCTGCGCGTGCGCTACAGTTTGTTGGGTTTTAATTAATTTCTAATTACGGCTGGAAGCCATATTTTCAAACTTGGTCAGGCGGGGTTCAAATAGTAGCTTGACCGTGCCAACGGGACCATTACGGTGTTTGGCAATGATGATTTCAGCGACTCCGCGATCGGGCGTTTCGGGGTTGTAATACTCATCACGATAGAGATTAATCACTAAGTCGGCATCCTGCTCGATCGAACCCGATTCTCTCAGGTCTGATAGCATTGGACGCTTGTTGGTTCTGGCTTCTACCCCTCGACTTAACTGGGATAGAGCAATCACAGGTACATTTAATTCGCGGGCTAAAGCTTTGAGCGATCGCGTAATGCGGGAGATCTCTTGGACGCGATTGTCGGAACCCGAACCTTCCATTAATTGCAAATAATCAATTAAAATCAGTCCGAGTACCCCCCCTTTTTCTGATTGTAAACGGCGAGCCTTAGAGCGTAATTCCGTAATCGGGGGATTAGGGGTGTCATCGATAAAGATGGGCAGTTCAGAAAGTCCACTGATCGCCATCGCAACAGTGCCCCATTCATTTTCGCTAATCTGTCCCGTACGCAGACGATTGCTATCAATGCCCATGTCACTGGAACGCACCTTAGACTGACTAGCTAGTAAGCGATAAACTAATTGCTCCTTAGACATTTCCAGACTAAAGATCGCCACGGGCAATCTATGGATCTCTGCCATTTTGCGAGCTACTTCTAGCCCAAAGGCAGTTTTACCCATTGAAGGACGACCAGCCAAGATAATCAAGTCCGATCGCTGCAAGCCATTCGTCATGGCATCAAAATCATAAAATCCTGTAATTAAACCCGTCGCTGTGGAATTACCCGTACCAAGGGAGTTGAACCGATTTTCGAGTTCGTAAAAGGTCTTAGTGAGAATATCGGCGGCGGGGGTAAGCCCCTGCTGAGCGCGAGATTGGGTCACCGCAAAAATCTTTTGTTCGGATTGATCGAGGAGTTGCGGCAGTTCGATTTCATTGCTGTAACTAATCTCAACTACGCCTCTGGCGGCTTCAGCCAGTTTACGACGGGCATATTTATCAGCTACTAGTTGCGCGTAAAAGTCGATATTGACAGCGCTGACGGTGCGATCGCAAAGCTGGGCAATTTTGGTTTGACCGCCGATTTTTTCGAGCATATCGCGATCGCTGAGCCATGTGGTCAAACTCATCATGTCCGTCGGATTGGACTGATTATTTAACATCAAGCAGGCTCGAAAGATTTCCTGATGTGCTGCGACATAGAACATTTCGGGACGAAGAGTATCGAGCACCCGTGACACTGCCTCTGGATCGATCAAGATCCCGCCTAAGACGGCCTCCTCAGCCTCAATATTTTGTGGAGGTAAGCGATCGCTGATAGATTCAAAGTCTTTGCTCATATAACTTGCTGTCTGGATTTAGCTGTCTGGATTTAAATGTCTGGATTTATACCAATTCCCAAAAGTGTGGCTACACTTTTGGGAATTGAAAACCAAACCCAGTAAGGGTTTTGAAATCACAAAATGGCGTAGACATTTTGTGATTTGGTATTAAATGTCTGGGAAAGTATTCGGAAATGGGAAAGCGAGTTACAAGGGCATAGGTAATTCTACGTTTTAATTGCAAAATTATAGCTATCGCCCAGTGTATCAGGACATAAAACCGAAAAGAGAGATGTGGGGCTTTGCCTCACATCTCTCTTTTCGGTTTTAATGTTGTAGCTACCGCCAGTCTTGTTAGGACAAAATTAGAACCCAAGATCGTGTTGTCGCGCGGAGCGCGACAACACGATCTTGGGTTCTATATCCTGATACAGTTGGCGGTAGCCATATCATGGCAAGAGATCGCGCTCAAATAGACGAAGGTGGTGCTTTGCGCCACCTTCGTCTATTTGAGCAAACTTGGCGACAGCGATACCGTCACGATTGCTATAGTGCTGTTAGTAATGAGCGATTGATATGGGATTTGAGGAAATATTTGTTTTTGTCGTCGTGGGATGGGTAGCGAGCTATCGACAGCGATCGCTTGCCACACCCAGCAGTCAAGAACCAAACCATCAGTCACAAACCTTGGTTTTGTGGATTTTGGCAGTTGTTTTGCCAAGTTTAGCGATCGCATGGACAACTCTCCAGCAAACCGCTTTACCATTAATTTTTGTAACAACTTGCTTCTTGCTTTGTATATGGATTTATCGCACTTGGTATCCAAGTTCTAACTCAGATATTTCTAACTCGGGTATTTCTAACTCGGATATGGAAGCTAGCTTAAGTCTTTATGCCCATGAAGAAAAACAACTGAAAAATTGCTTCCCTCCCGCTATCTATTTATTAAAAGGGCTGGAATACCGCGATCAAGAAATTTATTGTCGGGGCAAACTGCGATCGTCAAACCCCAAATATGCCTATGACCTAATCGCTAAAAATCTGCAACAAATCTTTGGCGATCGGTTTACCTGCTATTTAGAAGAAAGCCCGTTAGAAAATGTCGGCACCAACTTTGGCAACAATCAAGATACGCAAGAAACCGCTACTAACTATTGCTTTTACCTGCGCCCGCAAACCATCGCCAGAACACAAAATTTGCTTCAGAGTTGGCTCTTAAGTAGCCTTAGCATTTTATTAACGATATTGGCTCTGTTCGTCGTTGGGGCAAACATTGCTCGCATTGAAGACTTGAGCTTAATGGATTTACAGCGGGGAATTCCTTACGGTTTGGGGGTGATGGGAATCTTCATGGCAAGAGCGATCGCCCATTACTGGATCGCCAAACAATATAAATTGTCCTATGTTCCTCCGCTTTTCTTGCCCTGCCTAGGTAGTTTCGGGATGTTAGGCAGTCTCAATAGTTTTTTGGATGAAGGATTTAATGAAACCAAAAATCTTGCCAATCAACGTCGCATCCTCTTCGATCTAGCTGTAGTACCGACGGTGGCGGGCTTAGTCATTTCCGCTTTTTTCATATTCCTAGGTAGCTTTTCCCCAGTTCCCAGCGATCCCCTGATTGCGAATCCAGCCATAACGCCATCTTTCTTAACGAGTGAGTTAACGACTGAGTTAACAACCAAGCTAATGCCCAAACTCGCGACCTTTGAGTCTAAAGATTCGATTTTGGCAACCCTATTACAAACCGTTTTTTCAATAGGCAGATCGGGAGTTACCGCAATCAATGGCTCAGAGGCGATCCCCTCGCTTTCGCCACTGACCCTCGCAGGTTGGGCGGGACTCGCCCTTAGTGCTTTACAACTCATGCCCTTTGATTTACTCGATGGCGGAAATTTAGCGATCGCCATGTTCGGACATCGGCAAGCAGTCGTCATTTCGCGCATTACGAGACTTGTTCTAATCGCGATCGCTTTATTTGCCCAGCCTTGGCTGAGAATTTATAGTCTCTTACTATTTGTATTGCCTGCCCCACGCGCCCTACTCTTAAATGAAAATTTCGCCCTTGACCGCAGACGCGATCTCATCGGCATGATTTTAATGGCGATCGCCTTACTGATTATCTTGCCCTTGCCTAAGTCTTTGCTAAGTAGCTAGGCATAGCCCAAAAGCCCTTTAGCGCACGCTGCGCGTGCGCTAAAGGGCTTTTGGGCTTTATATTTATAGCTGTCGCCTGTACTAGGACATAAACCCCAAGAATTGACTGGCGGCGCTTCGCGCCGCCACTCATCTTTATGGTTACGTCACAATACTGATGATGACTTTTATTTTGCTTGGCAAAATGAAAGCTCAAAAACCTTGCGGGGACAAATTTTTTGTTTCCAAATAAAGGTATAGCTATAGCCAAATAAGTTAAGACATAAAACCCAGAAGAGTGTTGCGGCGCGAAGCGCCGCAACACTCTTCTGGGTTTTGTTTTTTTCCTAACATAACTGGCTACTGCTATAACTTCATTTGAAAATCACTAAAAGTACTGCTATAAGTACTGTAATAACAATTCCCAAGATGGCAATGCCATTTTGGGAACCTCAAAACCTTACTGGGTTTAGTTTTTAATTCACGAAAGTGTGACAACACTTTCGTGAATTGGTATAAATTGTCAGATAGAAACCACCATAAATCCTAGATAATTTAAATTTCAAGACGTTAATGTGATTTTGGGATTATCATTAACCTTGGCATTAGGTAGCCACGATTTGTTGCTACTGGTAACATCAGTTAAGTCAACAGTAGAGACATGTTCATCCTGAAGCGCCAAGACGTTGAAATTATCAACGTCCAAAACCCACAAAATAAAGATCAACAAATACCGATTCTGCAATATCAGGGGCAAACATTTAGATTACTCAATATGTTTGGCGATAATCGCGATGAAGCTTTAGCACTTTGGCGCGACTTAACTGATAACAAAGGTAAAGCTTGTGTATTACTAGAAGAGCCTCAACGCTTTAGCGTGTGGGGCAGGGTTAAACTCGACCAACTACATACAGCTCCTAGCCAAAGTTCTTCGTCGGGTACACATCTTGTACAAGGTTGTTTACTGATATTGCAAGCTGTATATCTTGAGATTGAAGATATCCTTGGAGTTAGGCAAGCAGGCTCTTTTAAGCAAGATTTACTTAAGTTCATGCAACAGGGTAAATTTGCTCAAAGTGAAACAATTTCGGTGCTAGAAGAAGTTTTATCCATCAACCCACTTAATAGCGTCCAAATCCCAAACTGGGATGAGAGTAAGTTGCAACTTCTTTTAGGTGAAATCCATCGACTAGCATCTTCCTATTTTGGAAATAATAGTTTTGTTGATAGCGCGATCGAAGCCTTAAATGAATTACCCGAAGCAGCATCTGTCTCTACTTGGTTGGCAAAAACTCCTAAAGGTAAGCTCTGGCAGTAATCTCCCTTACTGTTTTTGGCTTTTTATTTTTTGCTGTGGTAGATCGCGCAATATTTGATATTTTCTTGTTTTAAATACTTTATTTCCTATGGTTGTAGCCAAGGTTCAAGATACATGAGTAGAGCCAAACCTCCCTCCCCATCAGGGATTTCCACACAATCTATTGTTTGGGCAGCGATCGGATGGGCAGCCACAGCCTTGATTTACTATCTATTCCTAAGTGCCCCAACCGATGGTCCCCATACCATCAAGCCAGAAGAATGTGAAAAAGTAGTTAAAGGACTCATCGTTAGACCCAATTGGTATCGTTACGGTACTTACCTTTTTCAAACTGTAGCGATCGCCTGTTCGGGGTTACTGTGTTTGCGTAACTGGCGCAGCGCCAAAATCATCAGCGGTCGTAACGTTTGGCTTGGGTTAGGTATAGGTATTCTATCTTGGGGTATCGGCAATTTGACTTTTGGTTATCTCGATTTTCAATATCAGAGTGGATTGATCGCGGGTGGTGCTAAAGGTGCGAAGGAGTTGGTAAAGACATTTCCCTCGATCGCTGACATTTTTTTCACAGCTACTTACCTATTCTTGTCATGGGGAATGGCAATGTCCGTAATCGGACGAAGGCTCAATCTCTATCCCAAACAATGGGCGATCGTTGGCGGTGTAGGACTGTTGGGAATCGGGCTCGCCGCTTATGTGACCTTTGGGGTGAGCGGTGAAGTAACGCTGGATTTGGGGAAAACTCTTAATATCATTTACGCTCTGGGTGATATTTGGTTACTGATTGTGGCAACGATTCTTCTTTTGGCTTTTTGGGGTGGTAAAGCTGCCCAATCATGGCGATTACTGGGCAGTGCTGGCATCGCGATGTTTTTTGGGGATTTATGGTTCAATTACAGCAATAATATCAGCGATATTTGTAAAGCTAAGCCCTATCAGAGTGGTGAACCTGCGGAGTTTTTCTGGATTCTAGCCTTTATTCTCTGGGGTATGGCCGCTGCACTAGAATTTGATTTATCGTCCCGCTCAACGGGTCGAAGTCGCAGAAGCTAATTACTAGCTAATTACCAAAGTAATAAAAAACCGACCTTGGGTCGGTTTTTTATTACTTTTAGTAAGCACCATTACCTTTGGGAAAAATGACTACCAAGATGGTCTTAAAAATCAAATGGAGATCGAGCAAAAAACTCATACGCTTTACATAGCTAGCATCTATCTGCACTCGTCTTGAATAAGGAATGTCATTCCGTCCTGATACTTGCCAAAGTCCCGCAATGCCTGGGCGAACACTGAGAACCTTATCGATCGCTGAGCCATATTTGACGAGTTCCGCCTGCACTAATGGGCGCGGTCCCACGACACTCATATCGCCTACCAGTACATTCCAAAACTGGGGTAACTCATCTAGACTCGTTGTTCTCAAGAATTTACCGATTTTGGTGATGCGCGGATCGTGCTTCAGCTTAAAGGATGCTTCGTATTCAGCACGACTAATGGGACAGGAATTCAAATAGTCTTCAAGCGCTTGATCCGCTCCGTTAATCATGGTTCTAAATTTGATGCAGTTAAATTTAGAACCATGTAAACCAACTCTCGGATGAATATACAAAACCGATCCACGAGAACTGATAAAAATCAATATCGCAATTGCCAGATAAATTGGCGAAAATAAAGTTAGGACAATTGATGCAAATACGATATCAAAGACTCTTTTTCCCCAAGTTGCATAAAGATCTGTGCGATCTGTTACCGAATTCTTTGTACGGAGGCTAACTTGACTATTTGCTTTGCTTCTAGTAATCATCAAATCTCTACACCACACCACATAGTTGAACTAATCATACAATGCCTGTCTACTTTTATTGGGGCGATGATGACTATCAGATTTCCCAAGCAGTTAAAAAACTGATAGATACCCATGTCGATCCGATGTGGCGTGATTTTAATTACGTGAAAATCAATGCTACAGGGGATCTGGAAGTGATGGACGGACTCAACCAAGCGGTAACTTCACCCTTTGGCATGGGTAGCCGTTTGACTTGGTTAGCAGATACAGCGATCGCTCAGAAATGCAGCGAATCCCTATTAGCGGAGCTAGAAAGAACCTTTAATCATTTACCCATCGACTCCTACATCTTATTTACCTCATCAAATAAGCCAGACGGGAGAGCCAAATCTACCAAGTTACTCCAGAAGTATGCCCAGATATTGGAGTTTTCTTTAATTCCTCCTTGGAAAGTCGAGGCAATCGCTCAACTCGTCAAACAAGCTGCCACTGCGATTGATTTAAAGCTATCTACGGATGGGGTGGACTTACTCGTTGATGCGATCGGTAATGATACCCGCCGCTTGACGATGGAACTCCAAAAATTGCAATTATCGCATTATGGTAAAACCCAACCTCTTACCGCTAAAGACATTGCGCCCCTCGTCCAAACCTCCGCTCACAATAGTTTGCAACTGGCAAGTGCCATTCGCTTAGCCAATACGAGTCAAGCCCTGTCCTTAATTTCTGAGTTGCTTCGTAATAATGAGGTAGGGTTGCGCATCTGTGCTACTTTGGTGGGTCAATTTCGGACATGGCTGTGGATTAAGCTGATGCAGGAATCGGGAGAGCGGGATGATAAGGCGATCGCCGATGCGGCGGAAATTGGTAATCCCAAACGGGTGTATTTCCTCAAACAAGAAGTGCAGGGGCTAAACAGTCAAAAGCTCATGCGATCGCTAAGTATCCTGTTACGCCTAGAAGCCGATCTCAAGCATGGCAAAGATGAAAATGCCACATTACAAACCGCTATTATCGAGTTATGTCAAGCAATGACTAAATAAGAAACCATTTAAGAATTACTTTCTGCGGTCAAAAACTCTAAGAGATCCCCCTCAATCCCCCTTAAAAAGGGGGAAGAATTTAATTCTCCCCTCTTTTTAAGGGGGGCTGGGGGGATCTATACCAATTCTTAAATGGTTTCTAAGAGAAAGTGACGCAGAGCGCCACTTTCTCTTTCTGGACGATCGCCTGTTACCATAGAAGCTAGACCATTTATTTAGAAATATGCCCGATTATTCCGCGCTAGTTTCCGTCGATCTCCACAATGACTCTCAGCCTAATCGCAGTTATGACATCGCGATCGCAGCCCATAGCCTCAAACATTTGGGGGCGAAATTATTAGAAATTGGTTTAGGCAAAAAAAGCAAAAAAGTCTTAATCGTCTCGAATCCAGTCATCTACAAGCACTATGGCGAGACCGTAACAGCATCCTTACATGACGCGGGGTTCGATGTAGCCCATCTCATCTTGCCAGCAGGTGAACGCTTTAAAACCGCCAACTCCCTCCAAAAAATCTATGATGCCGCGCTTGCCCATCGTTTAGAACGCTCGTCAGCGATCGTCGCCCTCGGTGGTGGCGTGATCGGCGATATGTCTGGCTATGCTGCGGCAACTTGGTTGCGTGGCATCGATCTCATTCAAGTACCAACGACACTTTTGGCGATGGTGGACTCAGCGATCGGTGGCAAGACGGGGATCAACCACCCTCAAGGCAAAAATTTGATCGGAGCCTTCTATCAACCGCGTTTAGTCTGGATCGATCCTGAAGTTTTGAAAACTTTACCTGCCCGTGAGTTTCGCTCAGCCATGGCGGAGGTCATTAAGTATGGCGTAATTTGGGATCGCGAGCTATTCAATCTCCTTACCCAATGCGATCGCCTTGATCGATTGAGCTATATTTCTGCGGAACTTTTACAGGCTATTCTCTACCGCTGTGCTAAAGCCAAAGCCGAAGTAGTCTCTAAGGATGAAAAAGAAGGTAATCTACGCGCCATTCTTAATTACGGACATACAGTCGGTCATGCGATCGAATCCGTTACCAATTATCGCCTTTACAATCATGGTGAAGGGGTCGGTTTAGGCATGGTAATCGCAGGGGCGATCGCCGTAGAAATGGACATGTGGTCAGCTAACGACCAAGCTCAACAGCTTGCACTGATTACCAAAGCCCGTCTGCCTCAAACCTTGCCAGCAGATATTGATATTGAGGCGATCGTGGCGACCCTCTCCACGGACAAGAAGGTCGAAGCTGGTCAAGTGCGCTTTATTTTACCTACAGCGATCGGATCGGTAACTCTAAGCGATCGGGTAACCTCAGAAATGGTTAAACAAAATTTACGAAAAATAATAGTCTAATACTTGACACATTAAGTGGTAGTTCGTACTATACTTAAACGTTTATGTCAAGTAAAAAATTTGCTAAGCTTAAGCATATCAACTATTTGATATGAATACAGCACCCAATACCTACATAAATTTGTAAACCACTAGTAATTTAAACCAATACCCCAAAGAGTCTAGACAACAGAGATTTCATGACTAAAAAGCCAATTAAAGACCTCCCCCAAATCAACGAACGCATCAGATATCCAAAAATTCGAGTCATTGATATGGAGGGAGAGCAACTCGGCATCCTAACCCCCAAAGAAGCCTTGAAAATGGCTGAAGAAAAAGAGCTAGATCTTGTGTTGGTCAGCGATAAGGCAGATCCTCCTGTTTGTCGGATTATGGACTATGGCAAATTCAAGTTTGAACAGGAAAAGAAAGCCCGCGAAGCTCGTAAAAAACAACATACCTCCGATGTTAAAGAAGTAAAGATGCGTTACAAGATTGAGGAGCATGACTACAAAGTGCGCATCAATCATGCTGAGCGCTTCTTGAAAGAAGGAGATAAGGTTAAAGCAACAGTAATGTTTCGCGGTCGGGAGATTCAACACGTAGATCTTGCCGAGGTTTTATTGAATCGGATGGCAAGCGATCTTGAATCTGTCGCCGAAATTCAGCAATATCCCAAACGCGAAGGTAGAAATATCACGATGCTAATGGCTCCTAAGAAATAAGAACAAAATCCTGAATAATAGGTAAAAGAGAAGGATATACAGAATCCTTCTCTTTTTTAATGGTTAATGAACGTGAGTTAAAAACCCTTACTGGGTTTGGTTTTCAATTTCCAAAAGTGTAGCCACACTTTTGGAAATTGGTATAAGAGATAGCGAAGACGGATCAAAACCCCAAAGATGAGTGGCGGCGCGAAGCGCCGCCACTCATCTTTGGGGTTAAGCAAACCTCTTTATCGTTGTTCGGGGGCTGGAAGTGCTAATGGAGGAGCAGGAGGAGTCTGCTGCTGGGCATTGGTAGTACCAGTCTGGCTAGCATTAGGATCCGTCGCCCCAGCAACTGCTGCACCGACAGGACGAAGCACTTCAACTCCATTTTGTTGCAACACCACAATTGGTGGCTCCGCATTAGTATCAATGCGCTTCACTAATACCTTGCCATTGGAAATCAACTGACCTGCCTTCACATAGCGAGAAGTTGACTCACCCGAAGCGCTGACAATCGCAAAGATTGTACCTGAAATTTCAATAGTCCCCGTGACTTTTGTCCCTTCAGCGGCTTTTGTATCAGGAGGGGTAAAGACTTTTGCACTATTAGAGGTTTTGACTACAACCGCAGCTCTAAGCTTTGGTGGCTCTGGTGGCTTGGAGAGCAAAGTTTCTAACTTTGGTACTGGGTTAATAACTGAGCTAGTAAAGGGATCGCGTGATTGTTTAGAGTCAACGCCAATTTTTTTCTCTAGTTCCTGAACCCTTGCTTGCTTATCAGTAGTAGCAATGAGGTCTTGGGGCTTTTGTTGTCCTGCCACGAAGGGAGCATTAAAAGTTTGAACTTTAGGCGTTGCCGCAGCGACTGGCACAGTACTTGTGGTTGCATCAGCAATAGTGGGCAATGGTTTGCCCTCCTCTGCAAGTTTTCTCATTTCTTCGCAATCAGTGCCAGCCTTAAACTTAGCGGATTTGGTAATTCCTTGTTTGATTTCTCGCGCTGTACTGATCGTACATTCGGTTGGTGTACTATCACCACAAGCACTAAGGATTGTAGTAATGCTAAGAATCACGCCAGCTAGGTAATAGATACGCATAAAAAGTTCCTCTGCTGCCTACTTAGTTTTCGGTACAGCGTCATCCGATGTTTGTCGATTTTGACTGCAAGATAGTAAAGCATTATGGTAGTTTTGGCAATCACTAAAAATATAAAACTGCTATTCTAGAGATTGCCTCAGGGTTGATTCTTGATTAACTAGCACTAATGCAAGGATGAAGTGCAGCGCTCAGCGCTGCACTTCATCCTTGCATTAGTGCTTCATAGCTATTAATGGAGAAATTTGTGGAAGTTATATCGGAAGTTTATCAAGGTCAGTTTGGCAATTTTACGATTACTAAGAACGATCGCCTTAGCGTAATTGTCTATCGGATGGCTTTAGCGATCGCCGCCTTATGTTTTAGCCTCGGCACTCTATTGGTACTATGGCAACCCCATAACCCCGATGTTCTTAATGGTCTGACTTGGCTATATGTCGCTTTCTCTGTCAGTTTGGGTGTGGCTCTCTGGACAATTCATATTTATTTGGAGTTATTACATCGGGTTTTACAGTTTTTTTGGATGATCGGTACGATCGCTTCGGTGGCGATCGCTATTTATTTCCCAGAGCCGCTAGCGATCGCTATTTACAATCATCCATTAGCCTTAATTGGTGTCGGGTCAAGTTTTGCCGCTTTAACAGGAATTTTCTTTAAAGAAACCTTTTGTTTCAATCGCTTTGAAACTAAGTTTTTAGTACCTTTAGTCCCTGTGCTAATTCTTGGGCATTTAGTGAATTTTTTACCTGTAGCGATCGAACAAGGTTTGTTAGTTGCTTGGGCGATTTTGTTTATGATCTTCGCGATTCGGAAAGCAACTCAGGAAATTCCCTCAGACATTGGCGATAAGTCAGTATTTGCCTATCTCAAAGCTCAAAAGCAACAAGCAGTTTAATCCAGAGTTTCTCAGTAGCTAAGCATAAGTAAACTTAAAACCTAGAAGAGCGTACCGCCCGCGTAGCGGGCGGTACGCTTTAATAAGCGAATCTAATCAACCTGCATGGTGGGAAATAACCTGATGATTGCTACTCCTGTTAAGACTTATACCCCCGAAGAATACCTAGATTTAGAGACTACATCACCAACTCGTAACGAATATCGCAATGGAGAAATTATTCCGATGACTGGTGGCACACCCACTCATAACGAGATTATTGGTGCTTTGACAGTAATTCTGAGATTGGCACTCAAAGGTAAACCATTACAAGTATTTGTCACCGATCAACGCTTATGGATTCCTGAGCGTCAAATTCATACGTATCCTGATGTGATGGTTGTGCCTCGTCCGATTTTGTTGCAAGAGGGGCGCAAAGATACTGTGACTCAACCAGTTTTCATCGCTGAAGTACTATCCAATTCCACCAAAAATTATGACCGTGGCGAAAAATTTAGCGATTACCGCACAATTTCTAGCTTTCAGGAATATTTGTTAATCGATCAGGTAAAACCTCATGTAGAGCGTTACATTAAGCAATCAGAACATCAATGGTTGTTTATCGAGTATGACAATTTAGATGATCGGTTTATGCTGTCATCAATTGGTGTTGAGGTTAGTTTGGTAGATCTTTATGAAGGCGTTGAGTTTAAATGAATAAAGCTTTTACTTCTCAGGCGGATGAATGGACAGAGGCGATCGCTATGGTGCAAAAGCGGTACGATCGCGAATATCGCAATGAGGCTTTTGATTTGCCTGAAGAGGTGGAGTCCATGCCACTGTTTCGCGAGTGGGTGAGTCATACTCTAGCTAGCAAAATTGCTTCACCATTTTGGGAATTAGCCCAATTTCAAAAAAATCAGCGTTGTCTAGACATTGGCTGTGGGGTCAGCTTTTTGATTTATCCTTGGCGCGACTGGGAAGTATTTTTTTACGGACAGGAAATAAGCTTTGTGGCTAAAGAAGCACTTAACTCAAGAGGTTCACAGCTTAATTCCAAGTTGTTTAAAGGTGTCCAGCTTGGGGCGGCGCACAAGCTCAATTATGAGAATGGATTTTTTGACCGTGTGATTGCCACTGGGTTTAGTTGCTATTACCCCTTGGACTATTGGAAATTGGTTTTGCGCGAAGCAAAGCGGGTATTAAAACCCAATGGGGTATTAATTTTTGATGCGATCGCCCCTGATTTAGAATTTGCAGAAAATTGGGCGATTTTAGAAACCTATCTAGGCTCTGAGGTATTCCTAACGGCGCTTAGTGAAATTACGGAGCTGGTGCAGTCGATGGGGGGCAAAATTACAGCGAAAAAAGATGGCTTGCTGTCCTGTATGTACCGCGTTCAGTGGTAGCTTGTTGAAGGTGATGCAAAGCATTACTTTTAACAAATATTCGTGTTTTACTTATTTTTATGGCTGATAATTCTTCAACAACAGGTGCTGATGCGATTGATGTAGCGATCGCTCAGGGTATTGATTTTGATGGCACACCGATCGATCCCAAAAAACTCGATCTCTATAGCAGCGTGATGGCGCTTGAAGCAGGTCGTCAGCGCAGTGGCGTAACTAATACCATGCGATCGCGCATCGTCCGTATTGGGGCAAAACACATCCCTCAAGACGAACTTAACCAAAAATTATTGGATGCTGGCTTTGCCCCACTTAAGGACAAAGATATAGCCTACTATTACAGTAAATAAATTTGTATTAAAACCCAAAGATGAGGAGCGGCGCAACGCGCCGCTCCTCATCTTTGGAATTTCTATATTTTCTGAAATCTAAATCTTTTGGGTTTGTTTTTTCCAAAAATTGGGCATAATTGCTGATAAGCAAACTTGCAATCGCTATGGTTAAGTATTGGCAATCATTTAGTATCTTCGCTATCACCCTATTTCTGACGGGGTGGGGCGAATCTAACCTAATTAAAAATTTTATTAACTTCAATGATTTAGATGCGGCGATCGCGCAAACCTCGTCGAGAACTGTCCGCAATCAAGATATTGAGCGTTTAAAGCGATCGGGGCAGCGTTGGATCGAAATCCGTCTGCGCAGTCAGACTCTTTTGGCATGGCAAGGCAATAAGCAGGTCTATGCCGTAGTTGTGTCCACAGGTAAAAGCGACACACCTACGCCTACGGGCATTTTTGCAGTACAGGCGAAGTATCCGACGGCAAGGATGCAGGGTGAGGACTATAACGTACCCGATGTGCCTAATGTGATGTACTACAGTGGCAACTATGCAATTCACGGGGCTTATTGGCATCGTAGTTTTGGTATTCCCATCAGTCACGGCTGTACTAATGTGGCTCCCGATCATGCGGCTTGGTTATATCGGTGGGCTCCTATCGGTACACCCATAGTGGTGCGCTAGGAGCAAGCTAAAATAATTAAAACTCCAAAACCTGTAGCGCACGCGCAGCGTGCGCTACAGGTTTTGGAGTTTTAAAATTTGCCAGCTTAGCCCGAACTGACGTTACATATGGCGGCAACTATAGCTGCCGCTAGTTTTGTTAGGACAAAATCAAAAAACCAAAGAGAGTTGCCGCGCTCCGCGCGGCAACTCTCTTTGGTTTTTTATGTCCTGATACATATGGCGGCAGCTATCTACCTATCCTCTGCTAAATAAAACTTAACGAGCTAGAAATAGACAGAGGCGATCGCCTCACAGTAACCTAGAGACGGTATCTGTAATCATTTTATTTTTCACATTACAGTCTTTAGGAATAAGGATAAAACTATGGCAGTTGCACGTGGTTCTAAGGTTCGCATTTTGCGTAAAGAGTCCTACTGGTATCGTGAAGTCGGTACTGTAGCTTCTGTTGATAAGAGCGGCATCATTTATCCAGTGATCGTTCGTTTCGACAGCGTAAACTACTCCAACATCGCAACTAACAACTTTGCGATCGATGAAGTTGAAGAAGTCGCTTAGACTCTTCTAAAAAAGGTAAAATCTCTGCGTAGCAGAGATTTTACCTTTTTTAATATGCCCGAATTACCAGAAGTTGAGACAGTTCGTATTGGTTTAAATGAAAATACTCTAGGTTGGCAAATTGAAGGGGGCGAAGTATTACTACCACGAGCGATCGCCTATCCCGAACTTCCCGCAGACTTTTTAGATGCCATCGTGGGAGCCGAATTTATAGCATGGCAGAGACGGGGAAAGTATCTAATCGCTAAGTTATCTCAGGGCAATCAATTAGGCGTGCATCTAAGAATGACGGGAAGTTTGCTCTGGTGCGATCGCCACGAACCCGCAGGCAAACATACGCGCGTCAGACTGTTTGTTAAGGAAAAGGGAAAAGGAAAGCAGGGAAAAGGGAGCCTCCCCAAAGAGTTGCGGTTTGACGATCAGAGAACTTTTGGCAAAATGTGGTTAGTGCCATCGGAGCGATCGCCTGAATCAGTAATTACGGGCTTACAAAAATTAGGCTTAGAGCCTTTGGGTAGCGATTTTACGCCGCAGCATTTAGAATCCAAACTCAGCCGCACTGGTCGCCCGATTAAAACGGTATTGCTCGATCAAGAAACTGTGGCGGGAATTGGCAATATTTACGCGGATGAATCCTTATTTCTGGGCAAAATCCATCCCCAAAAAGCGGCGAATTCTCTTAATTCGGAACAGATCAAAGCTCTACATCAAGGGATTATCCATTCTCTTAGTGATGGTATCGCCAATGGCGGTACGACTTTTAGTTCTTTTCAGAATGTGGCTGGACTCAAGGGAAACTACATTGATATGGCTTGGGTATTTCGGCGGACTGGGCAACCCTGTAAGATATGCGGCAATGCGATTTCACGGATCAAACTCGGCGGGCGATCGACGCATTTTTGTGCTCAATGCCAAATTCTATAGCTACCGCCAACGTTAGCTGAACGGAGTCGAAGCTAGATAACTGGATTGCGGAAAGGCATTCCTTAGGAATGCCTTTCCACTGCTAAAATCGCTTACAATCAATCATCTTGACAATCATTTAGAAATGGTTAAATCATGCTTCCTCCTTTTGTTGTTTTAGATCCGCTCCTTACTGAATGGCTGCGCGAAGATATCGGGCGCGGCGATCGCTCCACGGGTGGATTGTTCCCCGATGGCAAGGCTCCCATCGGTAAGGCGGTATGGATTGCTAAGGCGGATGGTGTCGTTGCGGGCTTAACGATCGCGGCTAGGGTATTTCACTTACTAGATGCTACCGTCCAATTTGTGACGATCGCGCAGGATGGTGCAGCGGTGAAATCAGGGGATCTGCTGGCGGAAATTAATGGCAGTCTCGCCACCCTGCTGATGGGCGAGCGGGTAGCGCTAAATCTGGTAATGCGGCTATCAGGCGTTGCCAGTGCGACGGCGGACTACGTAAAAGCGATCGCGGGAACCACCGCCCATCTTGTCGATACGCGCAAAACTATTCCTGGAATGCGTCTGTTGGAAAAATATGCCACCTCGGTCGGGGGAGCGATCAACCATCGCTATGGATTGGATGATGCGGTCATGCTTAAGGACAATCATATTGCGGCGGCAGGGGGTATCACCGAAGCCGTAAGACGCGTACGCGAACATATTCCCTTTACCACATCCATCGAGGTGGAAACAGAATCGATCGCTCAAGTTGAAGAAGCGGTAAACCTCAATCTCGATGTCATCATGCTGGACAATATGCCTTTGGATATGATGCGCGAGGCGATCGCGATCGTTCGCGACCATAGTCCCTATACGAAAATTGAAGCTTCGGGAAATATCACCCTCAATAGCATTGCTCAGATTGCAGAATTAGGAGTTGATTATATTTCCACTTCGGCAATGGTGACTCGATCGCATTGGCTGGATATCAGTATGCGGATTAGGACATAGGGAAGGCGGCAACTTTATGGAATATGCGATCGATTTTGGCACGAGCAATACGGTTGTGGCGCGGGTTAATGAGAATGGAGGGATCGAGACGGTCGAGCTACCTGCCTATAGCAGTCTTGTTGCCGATAATCCACCCTTGATTCCCAGCCTTGTCTATGTGGTTGATGCGGCGAGCGAGCAGGTACTCATCGGACAGGAAGTAGGCGATCGCGGTTTAGACAATACAACAGGTAAAGGCGAGCAAAGATTTTTAAAATCCTTTAAACGGGCGATTGGTTCTCAAGTATCGATGTTTGTGCCAGAGATCGACGGGCGCGAAGTCGAATTTGAATTGGTTGGGGAATGGTTTTTAAAGCGGATTATCGACCAATTGCCCAACGTGGATTCGCTGATTTTTACGGTTCCAGTGGATAGTTTTGAATCCTACCGCAATTGGTTGAGTGGTTTGTGCGATCGCCTGTCCGTGCATCAGGTGCGAATCTTAGACGAACCGACGGCGGCGGCGCTAGGCTATGGGCTTAGTAAGGGCGATGAAACCCTGTTAGTGGTGGATTTTGGGGGCGGGACTTTAGATTTATCCTTGGTCAAGTTGGCTTTAGCTCAGGAGCAATCTCAGGAGCAAGCTCAAGATACCTCTGAGGCAAAGCCATCGAAGTCGCCCTTAGGATTTCTCTTAAAATGGGGCGATCGCAAGGTTGCCAGTGCTGCAAAAGGTTCTGCGGCATCGAGTTCTTCGCGAAATTCCCAAATTGCGAAGGTACTTGCAAAAACTGGACAAAATCTTGGCGGTATAGATATTGACAACTGGATTGTTGACCATTTCCATACCATGCTGGGGCTGCCTAAAAATTCCCTTGTTACCCGCCTTGCCGAACGCATCAAGATTGCTCTTTCTTCTGCCCCATCAACAACTGAGGTTTATTTTAACGACCAAACCTTTGAATCCTACGAGTTGACCCTAACGCGATCGCAGTTAGCTCAAATTCTGGAACAGCAGCAGTTTTTTGCCAATCTCGATCGGGCTTTAGATCGGATTCGCCAACAGGCTCAGCGTCAAAATATCGACTTCGAGCAAATCGATGCTGTGCTATTGGTCGGGGGAACGTCGCAAATTCCTGCGGTGAAGGAATGGGCGTTACGCTACTTTCCCATCGAGAAGGTTAAAGCGGATAAACCCTTTGAGGCGATCGCGCACGGGGCCATTTCACAAGGTTGGGAGCTAAAAGACTTCCTTTATCACAGCTATGGCGTTCGCTATTGGGATAAAAGGTATAAAAAACATAATTGGCACACCATCGTTAAGTCTGGTGCCACCTATCCCTTAGAAAAGCCAGTGGAGCTTACCCTTGGGGCATCAAGCCCCGACCAGCCCAGCATTGAGCTAGTCATCGGTGAACTGGGCGAAACTAATGTGGAGGTCTATTTTGAAGATCGTCGTCTTGTGACCCGTGTTTTAGATGGAAAACAAGTTGCCGCACAGATTCTTAATGAAAATAGCAAAGCGATCGCGAAGCTCGATCCTCTAGGACAAATGGGGAGCGATCGTATTAAGGTTTTCTTTCAAGTTGACGAAAAGCGGACGTTACGGATTACGGTTCGAGACTTATTGACCAAGAAAAATTTATTAGATGATGTTTCTGTGGTTCAACTCATGTAGAGAAGGTCGATCATTTGAAATGATTATAGGATTTGAGTAATGCTAGAACTAATATTGCTATTTAAGATTTTATTTGCTCAGATTTTTACGGGTTCAAACAATAATTCAATATATATTGCCGAGCCAAGATTTATATCCAAATTAGCATTCTCCATAGCTAATAGTAATTTAGTTGTTATATATAAATTCATGCTTGATAAAGCAGTAAAACCACAATTTGATGACACAAAACTACAATACGTTCACGATCGCAGAAGAGAATTTCAAGTTTGCAAAGAAGGTATAAACGATAGAGATGATACAGGATCCTATAGTCTTTTAGAACACAGAACAAAATATTCTCAAGTATATCAATATAGATAGTCAGAAATATATTTTAGAATTCAATTGTTATCTTGGCGCATATAACTTCTATAACGAATATCTTCTGTACTCAATCAAAGATTATGGAATAGAGGTCAAGCCACTTCAGTTAATGAGGATTAGTAGCCAAGAAAAGATCGATCTCAACGAGCAACTTGTTTGGAGTTATTACAGAGGAGCTCGTGGATTACTAAGATTCGATCCCCAAAACTTAACCTTAGAAGTTGATACTATTCGTAACCATGGTGGTTATAGAGCTACTTACAAATTTGATGAAGATGAGTTTAATCTTGTAGAATACACTATTGTTTCTTTTAAAAATCGAAAATTTGGCGAAAGACCAAATGTTAAGACTTTTACTTTCTAGCCGTAAAAATTAATATGAATTCGCTGGCTGTTGGTAGCTGTAAGTAGCTGGGCATAAAACCCTAAAACCTGCGGCGCACGCGCAGCGTGCGCCGCAGGTTTTAGGGTTTTATATTATGCCAAAGCTACCGCCAGTCTTGTTAGGACAGAATTAAAACCCAAGATCGTGTTGCCGCGCTCCGCGCGGCAACACGATCTTGGGTTTATGTCCTGATACAGTTGGCAGCAGCTATATAAAATTTCTGGACGATTATTGACGGTTGAACTCAAGTTAACATAGAGCGATGCAGATCTTACCTGCATCGCTCTATTGAATATAAACCCGCTAGAGAAAGTCCATGAACGATCGTTTAGTTCGCGCCCTCACCGCCGACGGCAGAGTCCGTGTCATTGGCGTGAATATTACCCAATCCCTGAATAAGGCCTATCGCCGCCATCATTTATCCCCATTAGCCATCGCCGCTCTCGGTCGCGCAATGAGCGCGAGCCTGCTACTTGCCTCAAACATGAAGAAAGAAAGAGCCAGAGTAAATGTTAGAGTCGCTGGTGATGGTGGACTTGGGTTAATCTATGCTGATGCTGGATTCGATGGCACTATACGTGGCTTTGTCGCTAATCCTCAATTTACATTACCACCTCTAGCTGATGGGCAACAAAATGTCAGTCAAGGGGTAGGACATACAGGTTTCTTTAAAGTTATGCGCGACGTGGGCTATGGCGAACCCTATAGCAGCACCGTCGAACTAATTGCTGGTGATATTGCCAATGACGTTGCTTGGTACTTAGCTTCTTCGGAGCAAACCTTTTCTAAGCTCATTCTGACGGAAGTCATCAATCCAGAGAATAGTGATGCTCCCGTGCAGGTAGCAGCAGGGCTACTACTCCAGATCATGCCTGTGGCGACACTTCGGATTGCGAAAACGACAAATCGTTCCCAAGAAGAATTACTCGTTCAACTAGAAGCAAAAAGTAATACTCAAAATTTCATCCATCTATTGCTCCAAGATAAAACGATCGAAGATGTGATGACCGAATTATTTGCTGATATGCATTTAGATATCTTACCGATGAGCAAAGATGTGAGGTTTCACTGTCCCTGCACCCTCGATCGCATGTTAGCGGCGATGAAAATGTTTGGAGAAGAAGACCTGCGATCGATGATTGCTGAAGATCTTGGCGCAGAGGCAACTTGTCATTTCTGTGGTGAGGTTTATCATGCTACTACAGAGCAGCTCAATACATTACTGGCAGATTTACTAGTTGAGACAAAAGCCTAACCACAAACAAGTCTTCCCAGTCAATACCTTCTTCTCGATTGGGCTTTATGGTAACTTCACTTCTATTCGCTTCTTGATCGATCAGCCTAATTTCTAAAAACTATGACATTTAACGCACAAATCGGCATCATTGGTGGCAGTGGACTCTACAAAATGTCAGCCCTGAGCGATATTCAGGAAATTAATATAGATACCCCCTTTGGCAAAACGTCAGATGCCTTTATCTACGGCAAATTATCTGGAACCCCCGTACTATTTCTTGCCAGACATGGGCGATCGCACCATTTACTGCCCTCGGAAGTCCCCTATCGCGCCAATATCTATGCGCTTAAAAGTCTGGGCGTGGAATATATCATTTCCGCCTCGGCAGTAGGTTCTTTGCAGGAATACGCCCGACCCCTTGATATTGTGTTGCCCGATCAATTTATCGATCGCACCACCAGCCGTACCTCCACCTTCTTTGGCGAGGGTATTGTCGCCCACGTGGCCTTTGGCGAACCAATTTGCAAATCATTGCTATCGGTCATCGCCTCGGCGGCGGAAGGGGTTGATTTGGGACGAAACAAAGTCCATAAAGGAGGTATTTATCTCTGCATGGAAGGACCTGCCTTCTCGACCAAGGCTGAATCCTTGCTCTACCGTAGCTGGGGGGCAAAGGTAATTGGCATGACAAATCTCACCGAAGCAAAACTCGCTCGTGAAGCGGAAATTGCCTATGCCACGATCGCCTTAGTCACCGATTATGATTGTTGGCATGACGATCATGAAAGCGTAACGGTAGATATGATCATCCAAAATTTACATAAGAATGCCGTCAATGCGCAACAGGTAATTCAGAATGCTGTCGCCAAAATTGCCGCCAATCCACCGAAATCTGAAGCCCATTCTGCGCTTAAGACTTCGATCTTGACTGATTTGAGCCAGATATCAGGAGTAAGCCGCGATCGCCTCAAAGTAATTTTGCAAAAATATCTTTAAACCTCTGGGCTCAGCCTAATACCAAAGTTTAAAATGGCTACGCCATTTTAAACTTTGGTATAAACCCTTGCTCAAAACCCTTTTCAAATCAAAACCCCAAAGATGAATGGCGGCGCGAAGCGCCGCCATTCATCTTTGGGGTTATATGCCGAGACTTGAAGAAGGAGGGATAATTAAGAACCCAGCCCTTTAACAGTTTCAAAGAAAAATCTGGCATTGTCTTCTGGTGTAGTGGAGAGAATGCCATGTCCGAGGTTCATGATATGTCCCTTGTTCCCAGCCTTGGCAACCACTTCTAAAATGCGATCGCGGATGTAACTTTGATCGGCAAACAGAACGCAGGGATCGAGATTACCTTGGACGGGAATGTCATGACCAATGCGATCGCGGGCATCAGCAAGATCTACTGTCCAGTCAACACTGACAATATCCACACCCGATTTTGGCATGAGGTCGAGCACTCCTGCACTGCCGCTAATATAAAGAATCAGTGGCGTGTTGGGATATTTTGCCTTAACCTTGTCCACAACCATCTTTTGATAGGGAAGCGCAAAGGTTTTATAATCCGTCGGACAAAGATGCCCAGCCCAAGAATCAAACATCTGCACCACTTGAGCGCCACACTCAATCTGATGGATGACATAAGTACCGATCATTTCGGCAATCTTGGTCAAAAAGCTATGGACGATCGCTGGCTCCTTATAGGCCATAGCCTTGATCGTGGAATAGTCCTTAGAACCTTTACCTTCAATGGAATACGCCGCTAATGTCCAAGGGGCTCCCACAAAACCAAGAATTGTCGCCTGATCCTTGACCTCATCTTTAATCGCGCTTAATATCTTGCGAATAAAGGGCACGGCGGTATCGGGATCGAACTCTGTCAGCGCATCAACTTGTGCTTGAGTACGAATTGGGGACTCGATAATTGGACCTCGACTTTCGACGATATCGAAGTTAATACCAATGCCTGTAAGTGGAGTGAGGATATCGGAAAACATGATCACGCCATCGGGCTGAAAAGCGCGAAATGGTTGCAGAGAAATTTCGGCGGCGAGTTCGGCAATTTCCGATCGCTCTCTAAATGTGGGATATTTATCGCGCAAATTACGATACACCTTCATGTATCTTCCTGCTTGGCGCATCATCCATACTGGTGGACGATCCAGTACTTCACCTCTTGCTGCCCTTAGCAAGCGATCGTTTCCTCCCATAATCAACTCTTTCCTTTGTTTTTAAACGTTTTTATTATTTGTGCTTTTGAATTATAGAACGTCGAGTACCAGACACTAACGCTTTGACCAACCGACTAAGGCGTTATTTTGACCAGTTTATGACCGATTAATGACCGATTAATGACCGATGGATATGGACGATCGCCTCACCAAATCCTAGAATGGGGCATAGAATGGGGCATGGTAGTAGAATTAAATTTAGGCTTTATTTAATTTCTGAACATGACCCGATTACTTATACTTTCTTTAAGATATGTTATTAATACTTAAGCTATTAATACTTTCCGCATTCCAAACGAAATAAAAGTTTTAGCTAATCAATGGCTAGATTTCAATGGCTAGGTTTCAATGGCTAGGTTTAAAACTGTGATTAATGAAGGGGTAAATTTGACAAAGGATACTGATGTAGCGACACAAATAACATCAGAGGCGACTTTGCCATCTCCTGAGGCAAGGTCACCGCAACAAGTTGTAATGGCGATCGCAGTTACCGTTGTAATTGTCGCGATCGCCATCCTGCTCTGGTTAATGCGTCCACCCCTCGATCAGTATACGCAGTCAGTTCTAAATTTATCAGGGGATCCCGTACAGGGGCGGTCTATTTTTGTGATGAATTGTGTGGCATGTCACGGACAATGGGCTAATGGTAAGGTTGGACCCAACTTGCATGGTGTATCTGATCGCAAGTCTGATGCCCGTCTGGTTCAACAGGTTGTCAGTGGTGAAACTCCGCCAATGCCACAGTTTCAGCCAAGTCCACAGGATATGGCGGATCTATTAAGCTATCTCAAGCAGCTATAAAAAAAGGACGCGCATAGCGCGTCCTTTTTTTATAGCCCTTGATGCTTTAGCAACTCATTAATGCCCTTTTCGGCGACATCTAACATTTGATTTAGCTGCGATCGCGAGAATGTATCGGATTCCCCCGTGCCCTGCACCTCGATCAATTTACCAGTACTGTCCATCACCACATTGAGATCGACACTCACCGCCACATCCTCTTGATAATTTAAGTCCAAAATTGGGGCTCCATCTAATAAGCCCACAGAAACGGCGGCAACAGCATTACGAATTGGCGATTTGGTTATTTTCCCCTCAGCCATTAAGCGATCGCAGGCTGCTTTAAGGGCAACAAAACCTCCTGTAATGCCACCCGTACGTGTACCGCCATCGGCTTGTAATACATCAATGTCCACGGCAAAGGTGTAATTAGCGATCGCCGTCAGATCCAAAGCCGCCCTTAAACTGCGTCCGATTAACCGTTGAATCTCTTGGGTGCGCCCCGACAGTTTCATAAACTCCCTCTGCTGTCTGGGAATCGTTGAGGCTGGAAGCATCCGATATTCTGCCGTTAACCAACCTTGGTTACGGCCTGTCAAAAACTTAGGCACGCCTTCTTCAATAGAAACGGTACAGATCAATTGGGTATCGCCAAATTTCGCTAGTACCGAACCCGCAGGGGCTTTGGTAAAGGGTAATTGCAAGTGAACTGGTCGCAGTTGATTCCAATCTCGACCATCAGGACGTTGGAGAATAGGCAAATTACTCATGTTCGCGCTCGATCGGGGCTATCCAATCATATATAGCAATGACCAAACATGAGTAATGCGATCGCCAAACTTTCGGGCATTCGCCTACCATTGCCAATCTCTCAAAGGTTTGCTTGGGACAAGATGAGATGAGGCGCTTCACGCCGCATCTCATCTTTAGGGCTTTTATAGCTACAGTCACTTGAATTAGGACAAATCAAACCCCAAGAATTGAGTGGCGGCGCTTCGCGCCGCCACTCAATTCTTGGGGTTTATGTCTTAATACACTTGGCGACAGCTATAAGTTAAGAAATAAACGATTCTGAGATAAAAAACAAAGATTTTGGCTCGCTTTTCTCTTAACTTTCAGGAGATTATAGCGATCGCCAATTTTTATTTGGATTTATAGAATTTTTTGTTAGATATTTGACCAAACATTTGCTAGTATATAAATCGCCCTGAAATGGGTCAAGCAACTTACGGGTGACTGGCGCAGTGGTAGCGCATCGGACTCTTAATCCGCTGGCCCTGGGTTCGAATCCCAGGTCACCCATCCTAAAATTACATTCATGCCTAATACCAATTCCCAAAATGGCGTTGCCATTTTGGGAATCTCAAAACCTTACTGGGTTTAGTTTTTATAGCTGTCGCCAAGTGTATTAGGACATAAACCCCAAGAATTGAGTGGCGGCGCTTCGCGCCGCCACTCAATTCTTGGGGTTTGATTTGTCCTCATTCAAGTGACTGTAGCTATATAACGCTAGTTCGGGTTAAGCTGGCAAATCCTTTCTCAAAGCTCGTTTCAAATTATCCTGAACTCACGTAATCCCAAATCACAAAATGGCGTAGCCATTTTGTGATTTGGGATTACACTTGGCAATAGTTGCTTTATGCCATTTTCCAAGCGATCGCATCATTCATCGAAAATAGACTCTAACTCTGTCACGGTAAAATTCTCAAAGTTAGCTTGAATAATTTCTTTTTGGCGATCGCTCAAGCCTGCAATGTTTAACACATCTTCCACCTTCCTGTAAGGCGCATTTTTAATAATCTTCTTTGCTAATGTAGGATATAGCCCTGGATACTGCTGAAATGCACGGACATTGGTATTATTCAAATCAATTTTTTTACCAAATTCAGTTCCCAACTTTATATCTAGGCGATCCCCATTTGTAATAGCAATTAAATTAGATCTCTCACTATTAAAAATTGCAGCATTAGCATTGGGAGCCATTCCCATCCATCCTAAGCAGCTCACCAACAAAACAATCAAAATCACAAAACGTGATAATAATCCCACAATTTTCGCCTCTTAAAAAAAGTAAAAATCATCGGAATAGATCCTAACATCGATCAAGAATAGGAGTCAATCAAACCATGTTGTAATGCATAGCGAACCAGCTCGGTGCGGCTGCTTGTGCCAGTTTTACTAAATAGACGGCTAACATATTTCTCCACATTACGAATAGTCGTACCAAGGCGCTTAGCAATCTCCTTATTCATTAATCCTTCTACTACCAGCTCTAAAACGCTCTGCTCACGGGGGGTAAACTCTATCTTGATTGGCGGCGGCGTAACATTAATCGCGGGCTTCTGTTTCAGTAAAGCTTTAATCTCGGCAAGCTGTCCTGCGAGATCGGTCATTTCTGAGGTATTGCTATTGGCGGTGACTGCTTGCATGGCGCGACGAGCAATTAAGTTTTCAGCGATCGCCACTAGCTCATCGGGATCGAAAGGTTTTGACAGATAGGCATCACAGCCTGCGTTATAGCCTTCGATCCGATCCTTCGTCATACCCTTAGCAGTTAAAAACACCACTGGCAGATTTAAAAAGCGCACATCCTCGCGCATTTGCTTCAGGAACTCATACCCACTTACCTGTGGCATCATGATGTCCGATATCACCAGATCGGGAGTAGTTTGCTCCAACAATTGCCATGCATCCCTAGCATTATTGGCAACCTGTACCGCAAAGCCACTATCTTCGAGATAGGCTTGCACCGCCTCTCTCAGTCCTGGTTCGTCATCTACAAGCAGGATATGTCCTGACATAGTTATCCCTATTTATCTATTCTTTTATCTATTCTTTCATTCTGCGATCGCCCCATACTAAGTAGATAAGCATAAGTAAACTTAAAACCTAGAAGAGCATACTGCCCGCTACGCGGGCGGTATGCTCTCTGGTTTTGGTTTCTAATTGTGCGGAACTACTTATTACACTTATTACATTGATGTAAGCTGACTCTTCGACGTAGTAAAAGCGAGATTCAGCAAGGGGTTTAAGTTCAAAAAAAGCTTTGCTATTTTTTGAACGGTTATAATCTACCACTATAGCAATCAATCCTCGATCTCATTACCGATCCAGCATCAAAAATGTAGCAATCTTAGCGATCTATAGCTACATTCCCTTGACTTATGGCAGATCAAAACCCAAGACTTGATTGGCGGTGCTCCGCACCGCCAATCAAGTCTTGGGTTTTATGTCCTAAGTGGCTACAACTATACATTGCGATATTTTTGATCATAAAGAACCACAAGAAATTTTTTAAAAGTGTTGCTTCGCAACACTTTTATAGCTGCCGCCAGTTTTGTTAGGACAAAATCAAAAGCCCAAAGAGAGTTGCCGCGCTCCGCGCGGCAACTCTCTTTGGGCTTTTATGTTCTGATACAGTTGGCGGCAGCTATAAAAAATTTCTTGGTTTGAATTTAGACACAAAGCACCATAAGTTTTGCTTGAGATAAGTAGCTTGGCATAATTAAAATCTAGAATCAAAAGCTGTAGCGCAGGCTGCGCTACAGCTCTTGGGGTTTTATATTTAATTAACGTCAGTTCGGGATAATTTGAACCGTGCTTTGAGAAAGGGTTTGCGTAGCAAACCCTTTCTCAAAGCCCAAAAGTAAAAGCCTTGCGTAGCAAGGCTTTTACTTTTGGGCTTTGAAAATTTGCCAGCTTAACCCGAACTGACGTTAATTATGCCTAGCTATTTAGAAGATTGAGATGACGTGCAAACTCGTTTTATCTCTGGGGATAAGGTTGGCGTATATTTAAGATAATTGTTGAGGAGGTTACAGCCTCTTTGGACGAGTTCATCAAAATCCAAGATCTCCGCATTCCAGAGTTTGAGCGTACCATCTCGACTAGCCGACAGGATATTCTGACTATCAGGACTGTAGGTCAATGCATAGACCTCAGCACCATGCCCCAATAATGTCTTGAGTAACTTACCACTAGCCCGATCCATAATTTTGACGTTTTTATCGGCATTGGCGGTAGCGATCGCCTTGCCATCAGGACTAAAACTCATGCCATAAATCCAAGAATCGGGAGTAACCGCAATTACCTTCTCCAGCGCCCCTGTTTGAGCATTCCATAACTTCAATTTGCCATCTTTACCAGCGGAGCCAATTTGTTGACCATCAGGGCTATAGGCAATCGAGAGCCCACCATTGCCATGAGCTTCCATCGTATGGAGATTTTGCCCGCTACGTACATCCCAGATTTTGACAGTTTGATCATTACTAGTCGAGGCGAGTCTCTGGCTATCTGGACTAAAAGCGATCGCCCAAACTGTTTGGGTATGACCATCTAGCACTTGCAATAGCTGCGGGTGATCATCACCATTCCATTGCCATAGCTTGATTTTGTTATCCCAACCAAGGGTCGCTAATATTTTTTGATCGGGACTCAAGGTGGCATAAATCAATTTAGCACCATGAATATTCAACAAATGGAGTAATTTACCCGTTTGAACATCCCAAATTCTCACAGTTTTATCATTACTAGCTGAGACTAACTTCTTACTATCCGCACTAAAACTAACTCCATAGACCGTATCCTCATGCCCCTTTAATTCTTGTTTGAGAGTGCCATCGGCATTCCAGAGCCGAATGCTTTTATCAACACTACCAGAGGCAAACATTTTGCCATCAGGACTAAAATTGACCGACCAAACGGTACTAGTATGCCCGTAAAGAGTGTTTAGTAGCGTAGCTCTTAGATCCCAGAGTCGAGCAGTTCGATCTTTACTCGCAGACAGGAGATAGCGCCCATCAGGGCTAAAGCTAACATCAAAAATACCGTCAGTATGTCCTCCTAACTTCATTTCTAAGATTCCTTCATTATTGAGAATTTGGATCGTATTGTCTTGAGAACCAAGCGCAATGCGCTCGCCATTGGCACTAAAGTTTAGACTCAATACATCGGTTGAGTTTCCCTTAAACATCCGCACCAATTGAATTTGGCGATTTTGATCGCTAATCTTCCACAGCTTGACTGTCTCATCTCTAGCCGAGGTTAACAGTTGTTTGCCGTCAGGATGAAATCTCACATTGTAAAGTTCTTTTTCATGGACGCTCGCACTAGTTAACAAGTTACCTTGCAAGTCCCAAAGCGCGATCGTCGTATTTTTAGCCGTCACGATCAAGTTACCATCGGGACTAAAACTGGCATCTTGAATGAAGTTAGTTTCTCTAATGGCAGGGCTATTACTGGCATTTTGAGGGTTCAAGGTCAGCAGTTCGATACCGCGATCGCTATCCCACAGTTTAACAGTGCCATCCTTACTCCCCGTCAGCAATCTTTTGCCATCAGGATGAAAACTCAAGCGCAAAATATCATCTCGATGGGCATAGAACTTCGCAATTAACTTCCCAGAATTGACATTCCAAATTCTGACACTCTTTCCTTTGCCTGATGAGGCAATTTTTTGACCATCAGGGCTAAAACTCAAGCCCCGAATATCGCTCGTTTTTAAACCGACTAAACGCGAGATGGGGCTGCCATCGCTCTGATATAGAGATACGCTACCATCAAAGCCCCCCAAGGCAATGATCTTGCCATCAGGACTAAATTTGGCGGCATAAAAGGGAGCATCCATTTTCAGCGAATAAAAGCGATAGCGCTCACGAATACCATAAACGATCGTTTGCAAGCCTTCAAACATTGATTGCTTAATTCTTGTCTTATCCAATCCTTCATCAATAGCTCGTAGTTTTTTAGCTGATTGGACAATTGTTGATAGAGACTCTAATTGCCGATTCAGCAAAAAGCTAGAATTTGCCGAAGAGATCAATGCATCAATTTCACCAAATTCTGCAAGTTGGCGTTGATGAATTGCTTGAAAAGATAGCCCCACCATCACAAATAAAGCCAATACTGTACCAACCAAAGCAAACTTGGTTAAGCGGTTGAGATTGGCTTCGCTGCGTTGAGCTGAAGAGCGTACTTTCCGCAACTCAGCCAGTAAACCTGCTTCCTGATTAGCCCGAATAAATGGCACTAAGTAATCATGCACTAACTGATAGCGATTGCTGGGAACTTCAGGCAATTGGAAAACTAAGCCCGATCCGATTAAGATTTCTAAAACTAAATCGAGATCTACCGTATTGCTAGAGTAGGATAAAAGCCCCGTTCGCAATTCATTATAGGTACGCAATGGACGTTTGCCCTGCTCGTCCGTTAGCAAGATCAAGATTTGTTGCGCGATGAAAGCCGCACTACCACAAGCCTGAATTACTTCTTCCACCGACTGCTCAACAAGACGCTGTTTCGCTCCAGCAGCTCGATAGGCGGCAAGGGTCGTAATATTGCGATCTTGAATTTGTGAGCCAACTAGTTGCAGTTCAATCGGTCGCACTGAACCGCGATCGCCAGCGAGATCTCTCACTAATTCGTCGATGAGAATCGGTTCGAGGGGAAAATTAGCATTTGCCGTCAAGTTCTCAATCAGAGCTTTGGTATCCGAGAGAGAGAGATTACCGAGAGCATAGCGGAAGTTTCGACTTAAAATATCAAATTCGGCATGGGCTGAGTCTAGTTCTAGTAGTAGATGGAGATAATCTTCACGAATAGAAATTACTATTTTTAATAGGGGAATCTTCAGACAGTTTTGCCAAAAATCAATAAAGATCTGTCTTTCTCTCGGCTGGGAGCAGGTGGAAAAGAATTCTTCAAACTGGTCAAATATTAGGACAATCTGCGTCCCATTCAAGGCTAATTGCCTAAATTTAAGGAGTAAATTGACAATGTCGCGATCGCCTTTTCTGCGTCTTTCATCCATATTCTCCTTCCCATCCTTCTCCAATCGATAGGCAGATGAAGAGGGTTTGACTGCTACGCGATCGCTATAACCGAGATCGTAATTTTTATAAACAGCTAAGGAAATAGCATTGAGCCAATTGGTATAGATATGGATCTCGATCGGTAGTAATTCTTGACCTGTTAGCGATCGCTGCAATAGCGCGGGAATGAGCCCTGCATTTACCAGAGAACTTTTTCCGACTCCCGATTCACCATGAATGACAGTGAGCTGATGCTCTAGGGAGAGAATTCTTTCAACTAGCCTTTCAACATCTTGAGTTCGTCCAGAGGCAGCAATTTCTCCAGTATTAATATCAAATCTACTCGTCTCGATCTCAGCAAGACTAGAAGGAGAGAGTTGTTTGGGTTGCAGTGTTCCCGCACCGATAAAGGCTCTTAGCCCATATTGTTGCTCTAGCGATCGCTGTCTTTGTCGAGTTTGGAAAGCCTCAAGATAACGTCCTTGAGCGAAGGCAAGATCGTGAAAAGTATCGAGGAAGCGAATATAAAGCTTGGGTTCGTAGTTCAGATTGAAATTAGCGATCGTTTCTTCGATTAAACTAGATGCTAATTTGATCTCATTAAGTTGGAGATAGCTCTGAGTCAGTAATAGTTTGTATTGACCTATTTGAATATGACGCAGGCGTAGCCAATTATGCATCAAGTTCTCTTCATGAAAAACAGGAACTTGCTCTAGGGTCGCTAGGGCTTTGCAGGAATACTCCTTCACTTTCTGCCATTCCCCCTTTTCTACAGCTATTTTGGCTAAATAACCATAGTCTTGGGCAAGTTCGAGGGGCATTTGTTGGTGTAGCGGCAGTAGGGATTCTATCCATTTTTGGAGTTCTGCCCAATCCCTAAGCTGTTCGAGGACTCCGCTATAGGCTCGGCTATACTTAGCCATTAACTCCAACTGATTGGCTTGTTTAAAAGCAGCGATCGCTTCTTGAAAAAATTGTTTCGCCGCGACCCAAGAAGTCGATGAATGTCTTCCATTCACAAAGGAATTATGCCACCACAAATTTCCTAAATAGAATAAAACGATCCCCCGCTCGATCGGTCTATCCAATTTCTGCCAATAGGCAAGGCTGCATTGATAGTAGACTTGGGCAAGGCTATGGACTGTACCTTGAGATTCTTCGTATATGTCACGATCGCGAGCATCGGAGGAGCGCCACAATAATCGTCCCATCGCAAAGTCTAATTTTGCTTCTAATTCTAAGAAATCACTTTGCCCATCGACTCGATCACTATTGAAGAGATCACCATTGAAGCGATCACCATTGAAGAGATCACTATTGAAGAGATCACTATTGAATAGCTCGTTAAAGTTATCTTGTCCAGTAGTTTTTTTGATGGAGCTTTCAGAACTATGAGCATTCTTCGCATTTTTCTCAAGAGCCGCCCTTCGCAATTCTTGGCGGGCAAGTTCTAGCTCATTACTAGAGAATGATTCGCGCTCGGTATCTATTTTGGTGTCCTGCCAAAATAGGGGAATCTGAAGATCTCTAGCGATCGCAAATAAACGATCTACCTGCTGGTTAACTTCTGTAAATAGTTCAGTAGGGGACAGGGCGAACTTAATCGCTGGGGCAGCCAAACTTGCTAGCTCTGGAGCGTTGGTCAATAATTGCTGTAGTTCGCGATCGCTCAACCACAGCACCAAAGGACAGTTGATATATTGCTTGAGGCGATCGCGGAAGAGGTTTGCTTCTAAAAATAAATTTTCTAAATTTGTGGCTGGCGTTTGCTCCAAACCCAAACACATCAAGGCAGGAATATGATCGATCGCGCCTTCTCGCCAAAGGTTTTGCAATTTACCATATAGGGTCTCGTGGGACTCTCGCCACCAGATCTCGCGGAAGAGCAAACCTGTTTTAGCCGCTAAAGCAGTCAACATATTTTGGCGAAGACTGCGGTAATTGCAATTGACAATAATCAATGAGAAATTCCCCTGAAACAGCCCGATCGCTCTAGCTAACGTATCTAGGGATCGTCCATTCAGGGAATGTCCATTTTCTGAGAACAAGATCGTCTGCTCGCTCTGAATCACCTGTTTTATTTCACCGCGATCGCGACATCTTAAAATTTACGCAAATTTATGCAGGAACACTACTATAGCAACCCTAAATGGTTTGGGGAACATCTCTTCTCCCTGATATCCCCCAAACTTGTAGCGCAACCTTCGTTTGTTTTGTTGCCTGCACGAGGATCGCAATATCAATATGCAATATCAATATATAGCTGTCACCAAGTATAGACATAAAACCCAATAATTGATGTGCAGTGCGCCGCGCATCAATTATTGGATTTTGATTTCTCCAAAGTCAAGCGAATGTAACTATAGCGTAAGTAGCTAAGAGTCAAAATCTGTAGCGCACGCTGCGCGTGCGCTACAGATTTTGGATTTTTATATTTAGTTGCGCCGAGCTACTGAATCAATGAAATAAAAGCTACAATATATTAAAAAATGTAAATTTTTTTGTAGTTTTCCTACTCAACCATTTCAAGTCTATGAATGAATTTGCCAACAAACTCACTGAGTCCATTCAGCCCATTGCCGACCAGTTCAAATCTCTGCCTATCCCCGCCTCGGTAACTCATTGGGGTCATCCCCTGTTTATGGCGATCGTCATTTTTGCGATGGGATCGTTTGTAGCAATTTCAGGATGGCGCAGCCGCACTACAACGGACAATGAAGTAGCCATTAAGAATAAAGCCGATCATCGCAAAGTCGCACCGCTAATGACCGTCTTCTTAGCAACAGGATATACGGGCGGACTGTTATCCTTGGTGATGCAGGGAAAACCTTTACTAGAAAGCCCTCATTTCCTTACGGGCTCCGTAGTATTGACCTTACTAGCTATCAACGGCACGATCTCGCTCACGGGGTTTGGAGGCAATCAACCCTTACTGCGTAATGCCCACGCTTACCTTGGCAGTGCGATCGTCGTACTTTTAGTCGCCCATGCTTTATTAGGGCTAAAGCTCGGTCTTTCTATCTAAATCTCCACATCCCATACCAAGTTAAGAAATGGCTACGCCATTTCTTAAGGGGCTTGCGATTTAATAAAATACCAAATATAAAACCAGAATCATTGGGGCGGCTCCGCCGCCCCAATGATTCTGGAGAATCTAGAAGTGTGATCACACTTTCGTGAATTGGTATCAGTCCTCCCGCAAAAAAATATAGCAATGCAAGTTTTGCTTACAGCCATTTTCGATCAAAAGAACCACCAGAAAACTTTTAAAAGTCTTGCTAAGCAACACTTTTAAAAGTTTTCTGGGTTTGGATTTGAGCGCAAAGTGCTAAAAAACAAAAGGTGAGTGAAAGGTGAGTAGCAGCCCTTCGCGCCACCACTCACCTTTGGGATGAGGAGAAAGATTATCTCTCTTAATTTCCCTCTCCCGTAGGAGAGGGACTGGTAAAGAAAAATCGCATAGCCCGATATCAGACCTATTGCCTCCTTGATGACAATTGCTATACCAGCCTAGATGGGTTAGTATTTGCGATAATTAAGCACACTTATCCTGCGATCGCCACATATGGAAAACTGGGAATTTTTGCTACAACGCAAAGGTGACAAGTCCTGGTTGCCCCTAGAGTCTCCCACCGTTGAGATTTTAGAAGGGCAGTACCGACTTGCTGCACGCTCTGCTTTAGCAAATGCACTAGTTGGTATCGCGATCGCCTATCGCCCCCTCGCCGATGTCCGCCATCAACCACTTCAACAAAAAATTGTAAAGCGAATCAGCCACGATGGATTGCTGATCGTGATGCCCTACACCAATTTTGTCCCTGGGCAATGGCAAATTGATTGCTTAGCAACGGAATCCAATCCCGATTCTACTGATGCAGAAACAGTAAATACCAATATTCCTCCTGCATGGCGAAAAACAGTCAAGTTTGATGTAATTCAAATCTCGTCAGAAGCTGGTTCCGATTGGCAATATAGCGATCCTGAAGAAGATCTAGAAATAGCAACGGACATCCCCCACAACTCCCATACCAACGCATTGGGGATCGTCCAAACAGAACCAACTCCTCTCAGTTATAGCTCCCCCATTCTCGATATTGCCGAGCAGCGATCGACCGAACTAGTGCAATCAATGTTTGAGGAGTTTGCGCTGTTTAATGATGACGATCTTGATGACGAACTTGATGACGAACTTGATAACGAGCCTGATAATGGAAATGAGTACGAGCGGGAAGATGCTGCACAAGCTGCACTGTCATTAAAAAGCGGGCTAGGCGATCGCTCTACTCTAGAGCAAACAACCAGACAAGAATCATCCCCTACCGCAAAAGCTGACAATCCCCTTCAGCCCCGTATTTTACTGCGCCTCAAACAACCTCAATACATCATTAATGAGGACAATAGCTTTAACCTAACTGGAGATATCTATACTCAAGGCGAGCTTGAGGTAACCCTCAAAGATCCCCAAACCCTTGAGGTTTTGGTCAGTCAGCGCTACTTGATCACTGATTCTCGCGATCGCAATCCTGTGAATGGAGCCATTCCCTTTAAATACCAGATCCAAGTTCCTCCCCCATCAGAGATTCAAGTCCTGATTGGAGAGGTACAAATCCATCCTCAACAGGAATTTCAACCACATCAGGATTTACTCGATCAGGACTTATTTGTTTGCCAACAGGCGATCGCGGTTTCCTATCCCGCATCAAGAGTTCTTCCAGAACTAATTAAAGAAGCTCAAAAACAGAATTCCGAAAATAGCTCTCAAGGTAATTTACAACCAACCGCATCGGGCAATGATGCTCCTAGTTACCCACAGATTCCCCAGAGTTTTCCACAGGCATCCCTCGCACCTGAAAATCAACCTAACCCACCATCGCCAAAAACTAAGTCGAACAATTTCCTGAGTTTGCCGCCTTTACCTTCAAATAAGCCCAAAGCCCCTCAGGGAGAGCCACAACGCCCTGCTAATGCCTTGTCATTACCTCCTTTACCCCAACTGCGATCTCAAGCAACGGGTCAAAATTTAAGCGCCTCTAGTTCCACCATTGACGAGGAGCTTCCTCACAGTTTTCCACAGGTAGAGGCGACCCCAGATCAAATAGATTCCAACTCCGATCTGACCAGTTTTGAGCTGACCAATATCGGTATTCTTGATGGTGGCGATCGCCAAAATCGCCCGCTTCTCGATCCACTTCTCAATGAGAAAGAACCAGAATTGTATTACAGTTTTGAAGAAGAACTCCCTCAAAACTACGAAGAATTACTCGAACAACCAAGGCTAGAGACATCCCTAGGTAATAGTCAACTACCCCTCATTAAAGATCTCCCTCCCCAGCAGCCAAACCATCGTTTTCTCAATAAGCTGCAAACACTATCTGCCGATGCGATCGCAGCCCAAAAAGCTAGCCAACGCACTGAGGAACTATTACTCGATAACTATACCAGCGAACCATTACCCATAAATGAACCGCTGGAAAATACCGCTGCTTCCATCGATCTCGATAATCCTGATCGGATCCGAACGATCTCCGAATCCACAAGTCTGGCGGAATTAGATCGCGAGCTTGATGTACAACTGGATCGCCTTCTAGATTTTGAATCTGATCTAATCCTCAATGAATATGTTTGGGAAGAAACCACCGATCCCAATGCTTTCCCTGTGGGGGGATTGTCTGGCTCCAATGCCAGTGCTTACGCCCTAACGGAAACGGCTAAAACTATCCGTAACATCCAAGAATCTTCCCCACAAAGCTTTTCAGAACAGGAACCGATTCCGATCCCCGAGATCCTCATTCCTGCTGGGGAAATTATCTCAGGTACGCCAATGCTAATCACCGTGCGTTTACCCGTACTCACCACCAAGTTCTTTGTGAAGTTCTGGATTAAAGATTTACAGACCCGCATAATTGTCGATGGTCCTCGCTGGTTGTTAGACTTTAGCGTAGTTCCCAATACCGAGTTTATTGAAACCCGCACGCATATCTCGATTCCTCTCAGTAGCATTGATGTTGCCTTTGAAGCGATCGCGATCGAAGCTCAAACCCAAAGGGAAAGTCACAAAGTCCGAGTTACTCGCGCTGTGACTCCTCCCAACCTCGCCCAAGACATCAATTTTGAAGAGCAATAGATAAATCCAAAAGACAAGTGGCGGCGCTTCGCGCCGCCACTTGTCTTTCTCTGGTTGACTTATGGTTGACTCTGTAACCAATAGTAGGTTGCCATGGGCAACAAAGTTGCCAAAATCAGCAAAATAATCACCACCACATTCGACGAACTCGCCTCCGTCTCTTCTCTGGTTGCATAGTTGCTCGTCTCAGTTTCTTCTACTGCTAAGAGGGGAGCCCCGGGATCGGGATTCCCCTTTAACACCATTTCCAGACGCGCAAAGCCTTCATTCACGGCTTGGTTATAGTTTGACTTACGGGCTGGATAGAGCATCGTCTCATCCGCAATACTATTAGCTATGCTATCGGGCAAAACTTCTTTGACCTTAGCCCCAGTCTGAATCGCCGTACGGTGATCTTCCGTCGCCATAAATAGCAACACTTGATTGGATTTCTCGGCATCCGTTGGAAACCATTTATCAAATAGCTCCGCTGCAAACTCTGAGGCAGGTTGACCGAGATCGATCCGTTGGATGGCTAGCACATGCACTTCAATTCCTGTTGCTTCAGCTATTTTTTCAGCTTTACTAGCGATCGCACTTTTAGTAAGCGCACTTAATACCTCCGAGTCATCAATTACCCATGTCTGCTCGGTTAGTTTTTTGATCTCTGCTAAGTCAGGAATATCTGACACCTGCAAAGCGAAGGCATTACCAGTGAATAAATTAAAGCCAAGGGTTAAGGCGATCGTCCCCAAAAATAGGCGACGAAATAAATTTTTAAGCAGCATTTTAATCACAAAATTAATCACAAAATTTTTAACCTATTTTTAAAACTATTTTTTAAACCAAGTCCATTTATTTCCATTTTCAACACTATATCAATCGAAAAGGTAGTCATCAAAAAACACAAGTAAAATTTCAGTTCTTCTTAACCCTAAGCCCCGATCGCCAATGCCGCGATCGGGATCTCCTGACGGAATCAACAAACAAGCAGATGTTTTTTTACTCACCATAAATTCTTGTTATCAAATTATTATTAATTTTTTTTAAGCAGACTTTAAGTGATTTTTTTATAAAAACATGGATTATTTATCTGTGGATAACATTAGATCTTGCTAGTTTGCCTGTGGAAAACCTGTGGAAAACTCTAATTCATCTGTGGAAAAGCAGGCAATATCTGGGGAAAACTTTTAAATAAATGTGGAAAACTTTTACTAGGTATTTATACCCTGTGGAAAACTAGCCATTTTTTCCACAGGGTTTTCCACAGGTGGAAAATCTTAAAAGACTTACTGAATATACTTTTCTTTGAGTTTTCCACATTTTCCACAGCCCCTACTACTACTATTAAAGATTTTTTATTCTTTAAAGAGTAATAATTAGATCGAGTGAAAAAAAAATGAAAAACAAAAATTAATTTTGGCAATACAAAAATTACTAACGATGTTATGATTGGCTTCCACAAATCAAAAAACTAAAAACTAAAAAGCTCCTATTGAAAAATTAAGTTTAAACAAGTTTAAAAGTTTTATTTTTATCTCGTTTTTTTAGCTCGTTTGCCGAAGCTATGTGTAAAGTATTCTCCAATACATTTTCCAAGAGATTTTAAACTCTCCAAAATCCTCAAAATTTAAAAAACTCATTTAAGTAATTTAGTTTTAATTTAGTTTTAATTTAGTTTTTTCAGCCAATGTCAAGTTATCTAGATAGCAAGTGCAAAATACGATTAACCAAACGATTAACCAATTTGGTACGATTTGGCATCTTGCAGAAGTAACACTTGGGGCAAATCTAAACTCTAAAACTCCAGTTCCCAGTCTTAAAAATCCAAAACTAGATTCTTCCATTGGTCAGAGAATACAAGAGAATACAGAAGTTATTCAAAATCTAGTTTTAGTCTCACTTACCTCTATCTCACGTTAAAAATTCCTCTGTATAAACTATGCGACTAGTCTGCCCCCAAAACCAACTCGCTGCTAATCTTGCCCTTGTCGGTCGTGCGGTCGCATCTCGTCCAACCCACCCGATCTTGGCGAACATCCGTTTAGATGCGGACAGTTCAACCCAAAGCCTTGGCATGACTGCCTTCGACCTCAATCTAGGTATTCAGGTTTCTTTCCCCGCCCAAGTAGTAGAGGCGGGATCGATTACTCTGCCAGCAAAGTTGCTTAACGATATCGTTTCGCGGTTGCCCGATGAAGACATCACCATCAATGTCGATAAGGACAATACGATGGTTTCGATTGTCTGTGGTTCAGGACGCTACCAAATGCATGGCTTGCCCGTAGAAGAGTTTCCCGAATTACCGCAAATTGGCGAAGATGGTGAAACTACCTATCTGCCCGTAGAGGCGATGTTAAGTGGGCTTTCTTCCACCTTGTTTGCGACTTCCGCTGATGAGACGAAGCGGATTTTGACGGGGGTACATCTGACGGCTAATGCCGATCGCCTTGAGTTTGCGGCTACCGATGGGCATCGACTTGCCGTGGTACAGACAGGTTTTTTAGATGCGGATGAGCCTCCTGTGACCGAGGATACCGTCACGACTAATTTGGAAGTAACCATTCCCGCAAGGGCTTTGCGGGAGCTAGAGCGAATGCTCAATCAGCAAACCGAGGGAGCGATCGCTGTTAAGTTTGATCGCGCCAATATGATTTTCCAGAGTGCTAATCAAATCCTCATTTCTCGTTTGTTGGATGGTACTTATCCCAACTATCGGCAATTGATACCCAGCCGATTCGATCGCCAAGTTACCTTAGAGCGCAAATTATTCCTATCTGCGCTAGAACGCATTGCGGTACTGGCTGACCAAAAAAATAATATTGTTAAAATCTCTGTTGATTCTACTGGGCAAGAGATTTCCTTGTCCGTTGAGGCTCCTGATGTTGCCGCAGGGAGAGAATCTTTACCTGCCCAAGTGTCGGGCGAGGATGTAGAAATTGCCTTTAATGTTAAATATCTGCTGGATGGCTTAAAGGCTTTGCCAAGCAATGAAATTCAAATTCAGATGAATAACCCGACTAGTCCTGCGGTGCTTGTGCCTATCGGCGCAACTAAAATGACCTATCTGCTTATGCCTGTACAAATACGTAACTAGATTTACGATATCACCCAAGAAGAGAATAGCAGCGCATTGTAAGAGATAGCTAGAATATAAAACCCCAAAGATGAGTGGCGGCGCAAAGCGCCGCCACTCATCTTTGGGGGAATACTAAGTTAAAGCCCCACCTTTACTTTCTCAGTTTTATGTCTTAACTTTACAAGCGACAGCTATATCGCAGATAAAAATCCTGTAAACTTAGTTGAGTATGGACTTCTTACCACCGCCTTCAACTCAACTGCCACCTCACTCCCACGCTGAGGTGAGACGGGCTAACTTTAATCAGACGTTGTCACCACTGCCAACGCTCGATCTCCGCATTGCCAGATTGCCTGTTGAATTGCCAACAGAGGTGCGATCGCAGTTGCAGCTTTTTTTTGATACCCTGCCCGATCCTAATTCGCTTGCCCAGCAAATTAACTCGACCCTAATTGCTCAATCAGGTCCCATCAAACCCAATAGTCTGCCCAAGCCCAAGCCTAAGGATAAACCTCGTCCGACTCTGCCACCGCGAGTAGGTGATAAGTTGAACGTGGTGAGCGATCGCCAAGAGTATGACGTAAATACACAGGTGTTTTTGGCTGAAGGCAATGTGGTAATTAATTACAAAAAATCAGAACTGAAAGCCGATCGCGTTCGTCTCGATACGAAAACTCAGGAGGTTATCGCTGAAGGTAATGTATTTTTTACCAGAGGCGATCAAAGGCTCCGTGGTACTAAGCTTACGTATAATTACGGTAATGTTAAGGGCGAATTACTCAAGGCTTCAGGGGCTGTCGATCTTGGTAATTTACAAAGTTCAGAAGTTTCGCGATCGCCTGCGGATGTGGCGACTAACTCAGTGACGGTATCCGTTGGGGGGACTGGGGATGCGAATGAAGGAAGAGTGCGGCGCATTGGGTTTATTGCCGAGCGGTTAATTATCGACGGCGATAATTGGACTGCGGAAAACTTACGGGTTACTAACGATCCCTTTAGTCCTCCAGAACTCGAATTAGTAACAAGCAAAGCGACTCTGACTCCGATTTCTCCAACCCAAAACCGCCTCGAACTCGAATCGCCCAAGATTGTTTTTGATCAGGGCTTTTCTTTGCCATTACCCGTTAATAGTATTATCCTCGATCGCTTTCAACGCTTTGCTCCTGCGCTAGTGGGATTTGATAAACGCGATCGCGATGGTATCTATTACCAGCAAAGTTTTGATGTCATTACCCAGCCTAATTTAAGCTTGCAGATATCCCCGCAATTGCTCCTACAGCGGGCTTTCTCTAGCCAAAGCGGATTTTCAGGGTTTGATATTTTGGGGATTGTGGCGACCTTAAATGGTGCTTTTGATGATGGTCAAACCCTGTCGGCGCGAGCCAGTTTCTCAGGGTTGAACTTTTCTAAAATCGATTCTTTATTACGGTTTAATGTTAGCCATCAGGTTCCTGTGTTTGGCAATCATAGCTTGGTATCTCAATACGCCTTTCGCGATCGCGTTTACAATGGCTCGCTGGGATATCAGGATGTGAATAATATTCTTGGGAGTACCTTGCTATCCCCTACCTATACTTTAGGAGATTCTAAAATTTCCTTTAGCTATCAAGTCTCAGCTCAGTTGGTGGGAGCCGTGCGTGACGATATCCAACCCAGTACGATTGGTTCCCTAATTCGGTTACAAAGTGCTGTTGTGCTCAGTCGTGCTTTTCCCCTTTATCGGGGCGAAGCATTGCCCGCCGAAAAAGAAACGGGATTGCGTTTCTCTCCAAAGCCTATCGTGCCGAGGTTAGATGCTTTCGTGACTGCCCAAGGTGTCAATTCTCTCTATTCCAATGGAGCTAATCAAGCAGTTTTGTATGGAACTATTGGTTTAGCTGCGGAAGTTGGTAATTTCGCCAAAGATTTTCTTGACTATACTGGTTTAACCCTGAGCTACACCCAAGCTTTTTCCAGTGGTAAATCGCCCTTTCTGTTCGATCGCGTTGCGGATAACAGATCGCTTACCGCTGGAATCGTACAGCAAATTTATGGACCACTTCGCTTTGGTATTCAACAAAGTTGGAGTTTGGATAGTGGCAACCTATTTGATTCGGTCTATTCGCTCGAATATGCAAGGCGTACCTATTCTGTACTGATACGATACAATCCCAATCAGGGGTTAGGGGAATTCCTCTTACGGATTAGTGACTTTAACTGGACTCGTCCTCCTGATAATGTGACAACTATTCAAAATGGAATAGAACAGCGTAACTAGTAAATAAAAAGCCCAAAAGATAAGTGGCGGCGCAAAGCGCCGCCACTTATCTTTTGCTTTTTGTGAATTCGGGATAATTTGAAATGGGCTTTGAGAAAGGGTTTGCGTAGTAAACCCTTTCTCAAAGCCCCAAAGTAAAAGCCTTGCGTAGCAAGGCTTTTACTTTGGGGCTTTGAAAATTTGTCAGCTTAACTCGAACTGACGTTTTTTTAGGCAGGAACGAATTTTAGGGAAACTCCATTCATGCAGTACCTTTGTCCAGTGGGATTAGGACCATCATTAAAGACATGCCCCAAATGACCGCCACATCGACTGCAATGGACTTCAACCCTTTGCATGAATAATGAATTATCGACGGTAGTACCAATCGCTCCTTCGATGGGTGCAAAAAAGCTCGGCCAACCCGTGCGACTATTAAACTTTGTGTCAGAGGTAAATAGGGGCAGATCGCAGCCAGCACAATTATAATTACCTTTGCTATATTCCTTATCGAGAGGGCTAGTAAAGGCTCGCTCGGTGCCATGCTTCCGCAAAACTTTAAATTGCTCTGGTGTGAGGATTTGTTTCCATTCTTCTTCGGTTTTCATGATTTTGTATCTTTTAGTTGCTTGATTGAATTGATCGGGTGAATTTGTGTCTAGGGCGATCGCCGTATTGGTTGATGGCGATCGCCAAAACTGTAATAGCCATGAACCACCAACGATAGCGGCTCCAGTGAGCAAAAAATTTCTCTTCTTCATGGTTAAATTTAGTGGTTTGTATTACTTACGTTGCAACCCTTAGGATTGGATTAAGAGTTGGATTAACAACTGCTGAATTTAAAGTTGTAACAGCCACTACGATTTACAATCTAGCCTATAATTGTAACAATACTTAAAGCTGAGAAATCACTTCAAACTTTAAAAGGTTAAACAACAATGGCATTTGAACTCCCATCTTTACCCTACCCCCAAGATGCTCTTGCAGCTTCTGGTATGTCTGCTGAGACCCTATCATTTCACTATGGCAAGCACCACAAAGCGTATGTTGATAACCTCAACAACTTGATTAAGGATACCGATCTTGCTGATAAGTCCCTAGAGGAAATTATCAAGATTAGCTACAAAGAAGGCAAAGCTGGAATCTTCAATAACGCTGCTCAGGTTTGGAACCACACCTTCTACTGGAATGGGATCAAGCCTGCTGGTGGTGGCGCTCCTACGGGTGCTTTGTTAGATGCTATCAATGCTAGCTTTGGCAGCTTAGATAACTTTAAAACCGAATTTAAAAATGCTGGTGCTACTCAATTTGGTAGCGGCTGGGCATGGCTTGTGGCTGAAGGCGGTACATTGAAAATCACCAAAACCCCTAACGCTGAAAATCCTCTCATCCATGAAGGTCAAGTTCCTTTATTGACAATGGATGTTTGGGAACATGCCTATTACCTCGACTTCCAAAATAGCCGTCCTAACTTCATGGCTAACTTTGTTGAAAAGCTAATCAACTGGGATTTTGTCGCTGCTAACTTCGCGGCTGTCTAGTTATAAACATTGCATAGCGCTATTGTAAAAGAGAAGCCTCGCATCGCGAGGCTTCTCTTTTTGTTGGGGCAATGTAAAATAAAGCATAAGCGATCGCCTATTTGCATCTCTCGGTGAATACCATGCCCCTACTGCAAACCAAAACGCCCCTAGATACTTGGCTAGCTATGCCTTGGGAAGAATTTGTTAATATTGCCGATGCCCCAGACTCCAGCAAGCTTAAAAGTTACTATTACAACGGCAAGATGAGGTTGGAAAATATGTCCACAGGCTCCGATCATTCCAATGATCATGCATTGATTCTGTTTGCCCTTTCATTTTTTGCGGCTCATCAGCGTATACCTATGACTGCAAAGGATGGCTGCTCCTATCGCAAAAAAGGACATACAGAATTTCAGCCTGATGCGTCTTATTACATTGGTGACAAAGCCGATGTCATACCTTGGGGAACGCGAATCATTGATTTAGATCAGTCCCCATTACCCGATCTCGTTATTGAAATATCAGATACCTCTATCTCCGATCACTTAGGCACAAAACGCTTGCAATATGAGGAACTCGGTATTTCAGAATATTGGATTGTGAATGTTCAGACTATGCAAATTTTTGCTTTTACAATTGCGATCGATGGTAGTACTCGTCGGATTCGGGAATCGCTAGTATTGTCGGGACTGAAGTTGGAAATTTTGGAGCAAGCTCTGCAACGCAGTCGGCAGGAAAATCAGTCGGCAACGACTGCATGGTTAATGGAACAGTTTAGATAGAAGATAGTGGCGTGCCACTATCTTCTATCTCTTAAAACGTTAGTACAGTGCGAATGGCATCGCCTCTGTGCATCATATCGAAAGCCTCATTGATCTCCTCAATTGGCATCACGTTCGTAATCAGGCTATCAATATCAATTTTGCCTGCCATATACCAATCGACAATCTTAGGAACGTCAGTCCGTCCCTTTGCGCCACCAAAGGCTGTGCCTTTCCAAACGCGACCTGTGACTAATTGAAATGGACGGGTGCTGATTTCTTGACCTGCGCCTGCGACACCGACGATGACGCTGACACCCCAACCTTTATGGCAGCATTCGAGGGCTTGGCGCATGGTTTGGGTTCTGCCGATGCATTCAAAGGAGTAGTCTGCGCCGCCTTTAGTGAGATCGACGAGATAGGGAACAAGATCGCCTTCTACTTCTAAGGGATTCACAAAATGGGTCATGCCCATTTTTTCGGCGAGGGCGCGTTTTTTGGGATTAATGTCTACGCCGACGATCATATCTGCGCCGACCATGCGACAGGCTTGGATTACGTTTAAGCCGATGCCTCCTAGACCAAAGATCACGACATTGGAACCAACTTCAACTTTAGCGGTGTTAATTACTGCGCCGATGCCTGTGGTTACGCCACAGCCGATGTAGCAGACTTTCTCGAAGGGGGCATCATCGCGGATTTTGGCTAAGGCGATTTCTGGGAGAACGGTGTAGTTTGCAAAGGTGGAGGTTCCCATATAGTGATGGATTTTTTCACCATTGATGGAGAAGCGGCTAGTTCCATCGGGCATTAAGCCTTGTCCTTGGGTGACGCGGATTGCTTGGCAGAGGTTGGTTTTACCGCTGAGGCAGTAGGAGCAGTTGCGACATTCGGGGGTGTAGAGAGGAATGACGTGATCGCCTGCTTTGAGGGAGGTGACACCTGCGCCGACTTCGACGACGATACCTGCGCCTTCATGTCCGAGGATGGCGGGAAATAGTCCTTCGGGGTCGGCTCCTGAGAGGGTGAATGCGTCGGTGTGACAGACTCCTGTGGCTTTGATCTCGACGAGAACTTCCCCTGCTTTGGGGGGATCTAGTTGGACTGTCTCGATTTTGAGGGGTTGTCCTGCGGCGAAGGCGACTGCGGCTTTTACGTCCATGAATTTTATGATGTCCCTGAGTTTATGACTGGTGATTTTGTGGTATAGGAAATATCATAGCTGCTAGCTAAACAGGGCGATCACGGGAGGATAGCCCTTACCTGTATAATCTTAGATCTTGCTAAGAAGAATTAGCCAATATGTTTAGATTCATGCCTTTCTTGACTCTCCTTCAGCCCGATCGAAAACCTTTATCGCAGTTGTCCAGAAAAGTGCTGAGTGAAACAATTTTTTCGGCAACTCAACCCAATGCGATTGTGCAGGATTTCGAGACTTTTATCGAGTTCTTACAACTTCACAAAGTTGAGGTCAGTGCTAATCAACAGGCGATCGCTCCTAAGTATCTTGCCGATCTCAACAGTCGTCTCAGTCATCCCGTCACTATTGATTTTCAGCGTCCTAGCCAAAAATCTTATTCCTATATTCATGGACTCTATTTGCTATTGCGTGGCTCAGCGATCGCGGTGGTGAAATTAGATAAAAAGAAAAATATACTAAGCGTCGATCCGCAAGTGTTAACTTCATGGCAGGGACTAAATGCGATCGAGAAGTATTTTAATCTGCTTGCCACATGGATATATTACAGCAGTGAAGATATTATGGACAATGATCGCCGTGCTCTTCCTGAATGGTACTTTGTAGTTAGTTCTTGGGGGACGATCGCTAAAGAGAACTTAAACTTTACTGACAATTCTACTAATAATTCTCCTAACAACTCCAAGAGTAACGAGTGGTTAAATCGTCTGAAATTACACAATGTTGCTTTGTTGAATTTATTTGGATTTATAGAATTACAAGATACTGAACCTCTAGCGGGTAAAGGCTGGCGGTTGACTAAGGCAAAAGCATCACCCTTTGGAAAAGCCCTAATGGAGCTATTGGAGAAAACTGATTGGAAAAGGGGGCTATTTAATGAGGCAGAAGACGATCTGTTTATAGAACCCCGATCGGAACCACGACCCGTAGACACGAAACTCAATGTAGTTGTGCAGAAGTCAACACCGACAGAGATCCTGCAAGAGGAATTTCAAGCGCTAGATTTATTTCCTGAATGGGAGAACAATTTGGAGCTACCTGAGCCTAAAACTCAAGATGGTGTCTTCGTTTTTAAAGTATCCCTGCAAACCTATGTTCAGAAGTCTCAGGACAAGTTTTCTAAAGAGACGATCTGGCGTAAGATTGCGATTCCTTCTCATCTGACACTCTACGATTTTAGTTCGGCAATTCTCAAAGCCTTTGATTTTGCTAACGATCATCTCCATCAATTCACCTATAAAGATCGTCAAGGATTTGTTAAGAATATCTATCATCCCTATACTCAACATGGTGAAGGAGACGGCTTTACTGATGAGATATTGCTGAGAAATTGGCAAATTAATGTCGGCGATCGCATTACCTATGTGTTTGATTTTGGCGACTGGTGGGAGTTTAATGTAGTTTTAGAAAGTATTGATGAACCCGATCCTAAGCTCAAAAAGGCGAAGGTAATCGAGCAAAAGGGTAAAGCACCTCAGCAATATGGTGACGATGACGAAGAATAACAGTAGGGGTATAGCATTCCTGCCATAATCTATCAATTTTTGCGATCGCCTTATTTTGGGAATACTTTGCCCTTAATCTTGTAATCTATAGCTGTCGCCAAGTGAATTAGGACTTGGGCTAGATTCTTGTGTATCAGCTTGATTGGTTCTGGATTTGATGAATAGTAGGAAATTTAAAACTTCTCTCACTAAGATGTCTGGTGTTTGGTCGAGTTCATGAATTAGTTGTTCGCGATCGGATATTGGCTTATCCTCTTTTTATATTTTAATCATCTTGATTCAGGGATTTTCTGATTCTAAATTTATTCTTGTCTACAATTACAGTTGCACCAACTATTTCTAATATATCTACGTTATCGATGAATCTTTCTACTACTTGCCGAATCTCTATGGCGGTTGCTTCAAAGGGAAATCTTAAGACGACTAAACCGCAATGTGTATCTGGTGGATAGGTTTTGATGTTTGCCCATCCCAGATCACGACTAATAATGATTCGCTGTTCTTGTTGGGCAAAGACAAATAGTTCAGGATCTTTTGTGCCACTTAGCCCAGAGGTTTTCACATGAATGGTGTCATGACCTTTGCTATTGAGTAATATTTCTAAACTTAAGGGGCAATCTTCATCAATCAGGAATCGAACGCTCAACTTGCTTTCTCCATTGGATAGATGGTTTCATAGTTTAGAAGCTCTGCGAAGTATGCTAGGGATGTAAGGATCTGCTGTTGGGTAACTGCGTATTCTTGCATGACTTCTTCGTAGCTCATGCCTCCAGCGAGGGAGCCAATGATAATCGCAATGGGGATGCGTGTTCCTTTGAGGACTGGTTTGCCATGTTGAATTTCAGTATCGATAGTAATGGAATCATGTAAGCTGGTGTTCATTATTTATCTCCTGAGTCAATGTTTGCATAGATGGAAATTGCGATCGCAGTTAAATGCTTGGTTTAATAATTATATTCCATTCGCTAATAAACGAGATATTGTGGATTGGGCGCAGCATTTGCGGATTGGGTTTGTCTGTTGGCGTTCAAGATTGTGGCGCAAATGCTACGCCCCTACGGGACTTCCCAAAAGCTGTCTGTCGCTTTCAGAAACATTGGGGTTATTGGTGAGGTAAGGACGTAACCAATCACAGGCTTCAGAAATTGCTAACTCTGGATCGATATCCCATAATTTGATGGTGTGGTCAGAACTGCCAGAGGCGATGGTTTTGCCATCGGGCGAAAAGGCTACGCTATTAACCCAATTGCGATGACCTGTGAGCGTCCGCAGTACTTTCCCTTCGAGATTCCATAATTTGATGGTGTTATCATCACTACCAGAGACAATGGTTTTTCCATCTGGTGAAAAGGCTACGCTCATAACCATACTAATATGCCCTGTGAGCGTCCGCAGTACTTTCCCTTCGAGATTCCATAACTTGATGGTGTTATCATCACTACCAGAGACAATGGTTTTTCCATCGGGTGAAAAGGCTACGCTCATAACCATACTAATATGCCCTGTGAGCGTCCGCAGTACTTTCCCTTCGAGATTCCATAATTTGATGGTGTTATCATAACTACCAGAGACAATGGTTTTCCCATCGGGTGAAAAGGCTACGCTCATAACCAAACCACTATGCCCCGTCAGCGTCCGCAGTACTTTTCCTTCGAGATTCCATAATTTGATCGTGTGGTCATAACTACCAGAGACAATGGTTTTCCCATCTGGTGAAAAAGCTACGCTCCCAACCGCATTGATATGACCTGTCAATGTCCGCAGTTTTTTTCCTGCCAGATTCCATAATTTGATCGTGTGTTTATAACCGTCTGAAGCGATAGTTTTTCCATCTGGTGAGAAGGCTACCGTACCGAAATTGTTATTAACTCTGAGCGTCCGCAGTTTTTCCCCTGCCAGATTCCATAATTTGATCGTGCTGTCATAACTGCCAGAGGCGATGGTTTTGCCATCTGGTGAAAAGGCTACCTTCATAACGATATTGCTATGCTCCGTCATCGTCCGTGGTTCTTTTTCTTTGAGATTCCATAATTTGATTGTGTGGTCAGCACTGCCAGAGGCGATGGTTTTCCTATCTGGTGAAAAGGCTACCCTCGTAATGATATTGCTATGCCCCGTCAGCGTCTGAATTTCTTTTCCTGTCAGATCCCATAATTTGATTGTGTGGTCACGACTGCCAGAGGCGATGGTTTTTCCATCTGGTGAAAAGGCTACGCTCCAAACCCCATTTCTATGCCCCGTCAGCGTCTGAATTTCTTTTCCTGCCAGATTCCATAATTTGATTGTCTTGTCATTACTACCAGAAGCGATGGTTTTCCCATCTGGTGAAAAGGCTACGCTCCAAACCTCATTTCTATGCCCCGTCAGCGTCTGAATTTCTTTTCCTGCCAGATCCCATAATTTGATCGTCTTGTCATCACTGCCAGAGGCGATGCTTTTGCCGTCGGGAGAGAAGGCAACGCTCATAACGATATTGCTATGTCCCGTCAATGTCCGCAGTTCTTTTCCTTCGAGATCCCATAATTTGATCGTGTGGTCAGCACTGCCAGAGGCGATGGTTTTCCCATCTGGTGAAAAGGCTACGCTCTCAACCCAATTGCTATGTCCCGTCAGCGTCCGCAATTCTTTTCCTGCCAGATTCCATAATTTGATCGTGTAGTCACTACTACCAGAGGCGATGGTTTTCCCATCTGGTGAAAAAGCTACACTCCAAACCCCATTGCGATGTCCTATCAGCGTCCGTAGTTCTTTTCCTTCCAAATTCCATAATTTGATCGTCTTGTCATTACTACCAGAGGCGATAGTTTTTCCATCTGGTGAAAAGGCTACGCTTGTAACCGGCTTGTTATGACCTTCAAGGCGATTAGCTTCGCGAATGTTATAAATGACTTCCCATAGTCGTCCTAGGGTTCTATCCTTAATGTAACTAGGAACAATCTTGCGGATGTCAGGATCGAAGATGCATCTTGCAGCTTTCAATCCCGTGATCATTGCCTCTAATTCTTTATTCGCCAGCCAATAAGCCTCACAGGAAATACTCAACGCTTCACCTTCAGCAATTTCAGCGCGTTGTAGTTCTTTATCTTTCTCTGCTAGGACGTTTTCTTTTTCTGCTAAAGCCGATCGCAATTGTTCTTTGGTCATTCGCAACTCTTCCGCCATACCGAAGACATACTTTTTGCGAATAAAGCTAACCAAATAATCGTGAATCAACTGAAAACGGTCATCAGGCGAACTACTCACCCGAAAAGCAAGCCCAGAACCAACCAGAACCGCCAGCACCAGCGAGAGATTTTCTGCTTCGTTGAGAGGTTCGATCCCCCTGCCTTCGGCATCCCCCTTAAAAAGGGGGACTTGGCTTAACTCTCCATGCCTCACAAGGGAGACTTGGCTTAACTCTTCTCCCCCCTTTTTAAGGGGGGCTGGGGGGGATCGAAAACCATCACCTGAAACCGCACCCAACAACTCCGCCGCAAGCTCCGCTTGCGTCTTTTGCGGACGCTTCTCCTCATTCCCCGTCAACGCATACAACACCCTCTCCGCCAAATCCTTATTCGCCACCCCACAATCCCGCACCACATTCTCCAACCACCGCTCCACCAACACCTCACTTGGCTTACGTCCCCTACTCTCAGAATTATTGTGATATGGTCGGCGCGAAGCCATATCACTGCTAGTCAGAGCCAGATATTGCTGAAGAGTAGAAATAGGAGGATTTTCTGACTCCAACTGCGCCCCCACCACCTGCAACTCAATCGGCAAAATCCGCAACTGCTCACCACTCAAATCCGTCACAAGGCGATCGATTAACTCAGGCTCCAAACGTAACTGCGATCGCCTAGTCAAAGTCTCGATCACCTGACGCGCCTGATCCTGCGTAAAATCCCCCAAATAGTAGCGCACCTGCTTACCGAGAATGTCGTTTTCTACTTTTTCTAGATCTACCGCGCGATCGCATTCCAACAAATAATGCAGATAGTCCTCCCGCAGCGACAACACCACCCGCACGAAATCCGTATGCAAACAAGCCTTAAGGAATTTGTAAAATGGCAGGCGATCGCGAAAATCTTCCTTCTTAAAAAAGAAATCCTCAAACTGATCGAATATTATTACCGTCAAATAATTCTCATCAATATTGCGCTTGAAATGATGAATCGGATCGAGATCGAGATCGCGATTGGGAAAATAATTCTGTAACTGCCGCCGAATTTCGCCACTCCAATCTTTATAGTTTTTTACCGCCAAAACTAAAACTCTCCGCCCATCAAAGCTCTCCCTCAGCCGTAACGCAGGAATCACCCCGCCACTCAAAATCGAACTTTTCCCCGCCCCCGAATCACCATGCACTACCGTCAAGGGAAATCGCGCCTGACCGATGCGATCGACCAATTTCTCCACATCTTGCATTCGCCCCGAAGCCTCAATCTCTTGAGCAATGCCATCATTCTTAAACGATATAGAAGCATACATATCAGGATTACTAGCTTCCCTTTTAGGATTCAGTGTTCCCGCACCTATAAAGGCACGTAACCCATATTGCTGCTCCACCGATCGCTGATGTTGCTTCGTTTCAAAGGCTTCGAGATATAGGCCTACCGATGTATAGAGCGATCGCAATTCCTCCAAAACTGTCACATATACCCTAGCATCATACTGATGTCGCCAGCGATCGCGTACCCCTTCTAATCGAGCGATCGCTCCTTGTCTGTTATCCATTCCTGCTAGGGCTTTGGCGAGCCAAAGCTCATATTTTCCATAGATATAGCGTTCTGAAAATGGCAAATTTGGCAGTTTGCGTTCTGCCGCATCCTGATAGAGAGCCAGCGCTGACTCGGCAAACTGTTTTGCTGTGGCATAGTCAGCCCTAACTAGTCTGACTGCGGCAAGAATACCGCGATCGTTAGCCTCTCGCAATGGATTGGGGTAGGTCTGATGTAGTACTAACGCCTCATTCGCAAGGGATTCTAGTTCCTCCCACAAGTTATTATTTAATTGCTCTTGATGCGATGGGGTAGCAAATTCCAGACTTGCTAACTCTTCTACCGTAACTGTCAAAAAATTAATATATTCGCCAATGAGATCCCAGCGTTCTACTTGGCGAAAGATGGCGATACTTTGCGTAAAATATTGCTGCGATGTCCGATAAAAGGTCTCTTTATTGAATCGACTCCGAAACGCGATCGCGCGATCGCACATCCCCAACTGTAATAGGCAAATGGCTTGTTTAAGCTGATTTCCCCCTTGCCAAAATGCTAAACTCTTTTGAAATAGTTCCTTTGCCTGACTGATTTGTGATTCCGTAAATGCAATACAACCAAAGGCAAAATCGAGATTTGCCATCATTTCTAGATCGATAATACTTGCTGTTTCTAACTCTGTTACCGCAGTTCTGAGTTCAAACTGTTGCAAACCACTGGCGATCGCCGTTTGTAGGGATTTACGGTTGCTAAGATCGAGAAAAAGCGCAAACATCGCCTCCGTTGACGCTTGCAGCAGTACCTTTAGTTCGTCAGTATCAAGCTGAAACTCGATCGCCCCCGCTGTCGTCCAGTTCGCTAGATCGCTCGCCTCACGGATCAAAATTTCTTGAGTGCGATCGTTCAGCCACAGCACCATCGGAAATTCCAAACAATTGGCAAATTCCTCTCGCACCCGATTTGCCGATTTCAAAACCACTTCGATTTCCGCAACCGCATCCAATCCCAAAACCATTAATACCTTGGGCTTCTGCTCAGTTGGCAATTGATGCACCTTGCCCATCAATTCCTGAATCGGTGCCAGCAAAGTTTTAGCATCAGGTTTCAGTTCAAGTATGGCGATCGCAGTTTCTGGTAAATTATTTTCTGCTAATTGCGATCGCAATTCCTGCAATACGCGCTCCTGCAATACGCGATAGTTACACAAAGCGATCGACAATGAAAACCCTTGCGATCGCGTCACAATTCTCGTCAATCGACGTAATGCATCGCGATTATTAGCAATTATATTATTAGCAATATTGGGGCGATCGCTCATCGAACTTTCCTCTAATCATCCAAAATTGGATTTACATCAAACCAACTATCACCTTGATATTCATACTCAAACACAAACTGGCTCTTGATCAGCGTCTGATACTCCGACTCCCCTCTTACCTTCTTATCCTGTTTTACTTTGGTAATTAGTTCCCATTCATCTTCAGTAATTGTTTTAATTTTATTATTCCGTTCCTTAGCGATGATACTCTCGACCAACTTAGCCGTAATCGGTGGATCGTCCTGCTCGAGGCAACCATACAGTAACCGAAATAAATTACGAACGTGACCACCACTAGCTTGACATAGGCGATCAAGAGTTTGAGGTGAATCAAATACTTTGTTCACAAATTCACTGTTAATCCGTTGGACGGAATTAACTTTTGGGAAGGCTCTCGCCATTACAATTTGTCTGAGTAGCGCCATTCCTGCCTCGCACTCACTGCCATCCTTTAATCTTGCAGGAACCATCGGCAAAGTCTTAATATCCGTTCCAAACCGACTAGCGACGATCGCAGCATCATTAGAAAAAGTCAGCAACAATGGAACCGTGTAAACTACATGGCAATCCAGCCCCCGCAACTGATCGCCCCGTTCGACAAACAAATATCCAGCCCTTGACTGTTCTTTAAGATCGATGCGGTTTTCAATGCGATCGAGGTTATCCACAATTACCACTAAGCCTTTCTTGCCAGCAGCTTGTAGTCTTTCCTTGGCAGGAGCCAGTAACTCCTTATTAATGGAAGTAATAATACTATTGGTGCGGGATTCCAACCGTTCGCGCATTTGCCGACGCAATGACGGGCTATTCTTGGCTTGAGCCGTAATCTCGGCAATCCCCACTGATAGCTTAAAATTTGCACTCAGATCGAGCTTGGTTTGTAAAATATCCTTCAGTTCGCCAAACAATTTCTTGAAATATTCTGGGATGATGTTGATCCCCTCCTTTTCTAAGCCGTTGCTGAGTTGTCCTGCGATCGCTAACAAAATATCACTCGCATCGACATCGCTCAGTTCTAATTGGCGATCGCATTCAAAATAAGCGACATAAAACTTTTTCTCGGTCAGTTCATGCTTCAGCCGCAAAAGTTCTGTTGATTTGCCGCAGCCGATATGTCCTGTAAATAACTGACAGGTGGACTCATCGGGGGAAATCCTCACAATCTTGCGAGATAAACTTTCAATTAGCTTTTCACCCCGCACCGTTGAGAGATCAATATAATAGCTGCAATCCTCTTCATTACTAGAATCAAGAGGATGCGTCGGGTTGCAAGCTTTATAAAATCGAGAAAGTTCAAGATCCATAGTCGGATTTTAAGATGAGGATGAGCCATATCAAGTGCCGCCTATCCTAATATAGCGGATGTAATACCAATTCACGAGAGTGTGCTAACACTTTTGTGAATTAAAAACCAAAACCAGTAAGGGTTTTAAAAGTACAAAATGACAGAGCCATTTTGTACTTTTAAAACCTGCCTATGAAAAATTGCTAATCGCCATAGATGTTATACTTTGACTTCAGCTTTCGGTTTTAGTGAGGAGCAGTCACTAAAAGTAATGGGGAAAGATTGGCGCAAATCCAACACTGTCCCGCAACTGTGATTTTCTGTTGAAAAGCAGAAAGAGTCAGAACGCCCGCCGAAGCTCATTTCAAATCCATAAATCTACATCTACGAGGTAATAGATGCGTCGGGTTGCAAGCTTTATAAAATCGAGAAAGTTCAAGATCCATAGTCGGATTTTAAGATGAGGATGAGCCATATCAAGTGCCGCCTATCCTAATATAGCGGATGTAATACCAATTCACGAGAGTGTGCTAACACTTTTGTGAATTAAAAACCAAAACCAGTAAGGGTTTTAAAAGTACAAAATGACAGAGCCATTTTGTACTTTTAAAACCTGCCTATGAAAAATTGCTAATCGCCATAGATGTTATACTTTGACTTCAGCTTTCGGTTTTAGTGAGGAGCAGTCACTAAAAGTAATGGGGAAAGATTGGCGCAAATCCAACACTGTCCCGCAACTGTGATTTTCTGTTGAAAAGCAGAAAGAGTCAGAACGCCCGCCGAAGCTCATTTCAAATCCATAAATCTACATCTACGAGGTAATAGATGAAGTTAAAAGATAGTGATTGGCAAGGCAATTTTGGCTATTGGCAAAAGAGCTTTATTCACGCAAACCTGATGATGATCGGCTATGCTGCATGGCAAGGCTTTTTGCAGCATGGTCGAGGAGTCGTGTTTTGTGATGTTGATCGCAATGCGATCGCTCCTAGTAACACAGGCTTAGAAGTTACCCAATTCAAATCCCAATTTGTTGCTGAACAAGAATTAATCTCTTCAATTCAAGCTTTTTCTCTCGATCAAGAATTGATCGCTATTCTTGTGCAAGCTGTTGGGAATTATGCCCCAGACAAAGAGATTGTTCTCTTGATGAAGATGGAGCAACAGCTTGAAATCAATCTTTTCCAAAATCTGAAAATCTTTCCCCCCGATTGTTTTGAGCAGGTTAACCGACGTTGGGAAGAGTTTCAGCCTTGTTTAGAAACATACCCTAAATGAGGGTTATACCCATTCCCAACATGGCAACGCCATTTTGGGAATGGGTATAACCTGACTGGGTTTGGTGTTTACAGCAATTATCGATCAAACGAATCACAAGGAAATTCATGAAAGTCTTGCTAAGCAAGGCTTTCATGAATTTCCTTGGCTTGGGTTTGAGCGCAAAGCGCTGTAATTCACGAAAGTGTGACAACACTTTCGTGAATTGGTATTAGATAAGGACGGGCGGAGCTTTGCGCCGTTCGTCCTTTGGACTTAGTCCAGCCCATAGCGAAAACTGCTATATTTACTAATCTATGAACAATGTAATTCGCTACCAAAACGCTGCACTGCAATATTACCGAGATTTGACAGGCTCTTCCTATCTTCACTATGGTTATTGGGAACCAATTCCATCTCCCACAGATGAGTTGACGGTTACCAAGTTGCGTGTAGCCCAAGAAGCCTATGCGACCCATCTTCTCGCTTTCCTTCCCACCGATATTCATTCCGTATTAGATGTTGGTTGTGGGAATGGAGATAATGCTGTAGCGATGATTGAGAAAGGTTTACAAGTTGAGGGACTTGCTCCCGATCCACTTCAACAAGCTAATTTCTTGGAACGTACCAAGGGAAAAGCTTTATTCCATATTGATACCTTTCAAGAATTTGTGCAAGCGCCGCAAAAGTATTCCGCACAGCTTACTTATGATCTAATTCTATTTAGCGAAAGTACTCAATATATGTCGCCAGAAATGATCGCAGAAGGTTCGGCTGTGGTGGTGAAATCTGGCAGTTATGTGCTGTTAGCAGATATGTTACGGAAAGATCCTGAATATAAGGAAGGAATGTTTTCTAACTGTCTGATTAAGGCCGATCTGCATAAATCAATGGAGAAGGCGGGATTTAAGTTGGTCAAGACCGATGACATTTCGGCACATATTGCTCCAACTTTGGATATCTGCGTGCAAAGCTTCCAAACCTTTGGAATCTCTACACTGAAATATATCGGCAATCTAATTGCGATCGCAGTTCCACCGATCTATAAAGTTATGCGTTACTTTTTCGGAAAGTCAATCAAAAACTTGATTACGGAAGGGCTTAATGCCTCGACTCTTTTTCACAAGCATCTCTGCTATGAAATTCAACTTTGGCAAAAGCTATAGCAACGAAGCCCAAAGATGAGTGGCGGCGCGAAGCGCCGCCACTCATCTTTGGGCTTTTATGTCCTGATACAGTTGGCGGCAGCTATAAATATAAAACCCTAAAACCTGCGGCGCAGCCTGCGCCGCAGGTTTTAGATTTGTTTTTTGCGGAGCTATTTAATCAACTCACTCAAAAAACTATTTCTCTTTTGGAAAAACTCATCCAGTAATTCGTAATAATTTTCGTCAACGGCTTGCTGAACCGATGGTCGCTCTAATAGAGCTTCGCGCCAAGCCTTAACTTTGGGAGTCCGATCGCTAAAGCCAAAATTTTGATAGCGATCGAAGGCAACAAAATAACGGAATATGGGGGCATAGACCGCATCAATCAGCGAAAATTTTTCGCCTCCAAAATATGGTGCTGCAATGAGTTGTGCTTCTAGTAGTTCTAAATTTGCAATCAAGTCTAACCGTTTTGCTTCAAAAGTCTCTTCATCCTTAGCCGAGTAGAAACCCGCAATTTTTGTCAGTAGATTTGACCCAAATTCGATCCAAGAGCGATGTTTAGCCTTGGTTAAGGCATCCTCAGGATGCAGCGAATCGGGCGTAATTTCATCAAGATATTCACAAATTACGGCGGATTCAAACAAGACTTCATCATTAACCAGCAGTAATGGTACTCTCCCCAATGGCGAAATTTTAAGAAACCAGTCGGGTTTGTTGGCAAGGTCGATATATTCGCGATCGCAAGAAATTTGCTTTTCAAGGACAGTGATTAGCGATCGCTGCACGTAGGGACAAAGGGTATGGCTGATCAGCTTGAGTTTAGGCAACATGGCAATTTGTAAGTGCAATTTGTAAAGGGGGCTAATATCTGAATATAGTTGCATTTACATTAATTGCAATTGCAACTATGTTTAACTTAGCATATTTAATTGCAATTGCAACTAAATTCCCAAAGATAGGGGCGGCGCGAAGCGCCGTCCCTATGAGCCTATTTTTATAATTGCGATTGCAACGATTTTTTTGGATACTGGAAGTATGTCAATAAATTCACCCCTAGATCCTTTGCGAAGTTCGGTTTGGCGATCGCTTTTGACCGTTCATACCAAGCTGCTTGATCGCATTGCCCAAAAGCTTGATCAAGCCGATCTGCCGCCTTTGGAGTGGTATGACGTACTGCTCATACTCAAAGAAGCCCCCGATCACCGTTTGCGCTTAAGCGAACTGGCTGAAAAAGTGCTATTAACCCGTAGCAATCTAACGCGATTAGTTGATCGCCTCGAAAAAGCCGACTTGCTCTATCGAAAATCCTGTCCAAGCGATCGGCGCGGAACCTATGCCGTCTTAACTGAGGCAGGTTTGGCGATGCAGCAAAAAATGTGGATCGTTTACGCTGAGGGGATTTCTGAGCATTTTGCTAGTCATATCTCCGAGGACGAGGCGCAGGTTTTACAGACAATATGCGATCGCTTATTGAGTAACTTGGCACAAATAAATATAAAACCCAAGAGTTGATTGGTGACACTTCGTGCCACCAATCAACTCTTGGGTTTTGATTTGGACGATATATCTCCAAACCAATAAAAAAACCCTACCAAAAGATAGGGTTAAAGAATCGTTTTTACTTTGTCTCAAACATTTAGATCAGGAACAGATGGGATTTAGATATTTGTCAGCCACCAAATCAAACCATGCCCTGTGGAAACTTCAAGGATCAGCAAGGAGGCGAAGCCAATCATTGCAAGTCTACCGTTCAATAATTCTGCGTAAGGGGTGAAACCCGCTCTGTCGGATTCTTCAACATACATCTTTGGTTCTACTGCGAAATTGTTGAGTACACCGCGTTCATCGACTGTATAGCTGCTCATTGCTTTCTCCTTTGTTTGATTTCCTTATGTAAAGAAATATAACAAAATATTTCGAGATGTTAATCTAGCTAAAGGCATGGATAACAGATTAGTTGCACCTACATAAAGAGGTATGCACAAAGAAGGGTTTGGCATTGCCAAACCCCATTGGACTTTTAGAGCTGTCGCAAAGTGTATTAGTACATAAAACCCAATAAGAGAATTGCGGCGCGAAGCGCCGCAATTCTCTTATTGGGTTTTAATTTTGTCACAACACAGGTGACGACAGCTATAAGTAAACGTAAAGACCATTTACAAATTACGATAGACCTCATCATCATTACGCTTACCAACCCTAAAAATCCTTATTTGTCCATCCTCCACAGTGTAAAGAACACGATACTCGCCCGAATCTACACGATAACCATTGGGATAACCTTTTAATGCTTTACAGTCTTGCGGTTGAGGATTGTCTAATAGTGCAAATATTTTGGTTGCAATTTGCTTGAATTGTTTGGGCTGTAGTTCTGCCAACGATTTCTTAGCATCTCTAGCAAACTGCAACGTATAGCGATCGCTCATATCTTCGTGAAATCCTCTACTACAACTTCGGTGTAATGAGCTTTGTTATGAGCATCTATCACATCCTCAAAGCTAAAAAATCGATCATTACTAGCAACAGCCTTTTTTAGTAAATTACTATCGATCGCATCTTCCAAGGCTTCAAGCAAATTTGCTAAATAATCATAACGAACCATTGCCACTACTGGCTTTCCTTCGGCTTCAATCACAACCTGTGTATGCAAATCTCTCACTTCGTTGACAAGTTTAGATAACTCAGTACCAACTTCTCCGATTTGCAGAACATTTACCATTAGTTTTGTCTCCCAAAGTTTAGATTCACTTGGATACAGAGATTTTAGCTCAACAAAATTAATTAAAAATAGCGATCGCCTATATCTAAACGATAGATGTAAGCGATCGCTATCTAATCACGATTTACTAAAAAGTACCTGCTAATGCACTGACGCAGCGATCGCAAATATGGGGATGCTCGGTAGACTCACCGATATGGGTGGAGTAGTTCCAGCAGCGTGGGCATTTCTCACCATCAGCATAAAAAGCCGCAAAAGTAAGGTCTTCAGAATCATAACGATATCGTATTGATTCCCAAGCTGGAGAATGACTTTCTTTACCTGTAAGTTTAGCCTTCATATTTTGAACGAATTTCACCTCAGACACAATGAATAAATATTTGAGTTCCTCCTCGCCTAAAGATTCTAAATTAGCTTGTATATTTTCTTGATCAGACCAAATGAAGATACGTGCTTCCAAAGAAGAACCGATCACTTTGTCAGTTCTTGCTGATTCCAATACTTTGTTGACTTCACCACGCACTTCGCGCAGATATTCCCACTTAGTTGCTAGTTCGGGCTTGTGCCATTCAGGATGCACGATAAACCAACCCGATTGGAATACAGATTTAGATGGCGCAGGATAGGGCAAGTATTGCCAGATATCCTCGGCAGTGTGGGCAAGGACTGGAGCGATCGCCTTGGCAATTGCCTCTAAGCAATACATCAACACCGTCTGGCAACTGCGGCGACGGGGAGCGTTAGGCGCACTGATATAGAGGCGATCCTTGGCGATGTCTAAATAGAAGTTGGATAAATCGACGGTGCAGAAGTTTTGGATGGTTTGGAAGAAGCGCGAGAATTGGAATTTCTCGTATGCCTCAGTGATGTCTTTGGTGACTTCGTAAAGTCGGTGCAGGATGTAGCGATCGCTTTCCGTGAGATCGGCATAGGGAACTAGATGTTCCGCAGGTTGAAAGTCAAAGAGGTTGCTGAGCAAGAATCTGGCGGTGTTGCGAATCTTGCGGGATACATCGGACATTTGCGCCAAAATCGTCTTACCGATGGGAACATCACCGTTATAATCGACACTCGCCGCCCAAAGACGGATCACATCCGCACCATAGGGAGGTTCTTTCTTCTGGTCTTTACCACCATTGATCACCACCATCGGATCGACGATGTTACCGAGGGATTTGCTCATCTTTTGTCCCTTTTCATCAAGGACAAAGCCGTGGGTTAACACGGTCTTGTAAGGGGCATAGCCATTGGTTGCCACACTAGTTAAAAGCGAAGATTGGAACCAACCACGATGTTGATCGGAACCTTCCAGATACATATCCGCAGGATAGTTCATCGCATAGGGAACGGTGCGCGAATTATGACTTTCGCCGCCGAGAACCCCTGCCCATGAGGAACCAGAGTCAAACCAGACATCCATTGTGTCCGTACCTTTGCGATACTTGCGACCATTATTTTGATAGGCTTCAGGAAGTAATTCTTCTACTTCTCTTTCCCACCACACATCGGAACCATGTTCGCGAATGAGTTCTTGAATATGCGTAACGGTCTCTTCCGTGAGCAAAGGCTCGTTGGTTTCTTCGTCATAAAATACGGGAATCGGTACGCCCCAAGTGCGCTGACGGGAAATACACCAGTCCGATCGCTCTTGCACCATTGAGGTAATCCGATTTTCACCGATCGCAGGAATCCAGTTAACTTCCTTGATTGATTTTAAAGCTTCTTCGCGGAAACCATCAACGGAAGCGAACCACTGCTCGGTAGCGCGAACGATCACGGGCTTCTTCGTGCGCCAATCGTAGGGATATTTGTGGTTATAGGCTTCTTCTTTAATCAGGGTTCCATTAGCGGTCAAGATTTCGACAACCTTGGCATTACCTTCTTTCAGTACGCTCAAACCTGCTAATGCTTCGCCAGCATCCTCATTGAAAATACCGCGATCGTCCACAAGGGAAATCATGCCTAAATTGTATTTTTTACCAACAATAAAGTCATCCTGACCATGATTAGGCGCAGTATGGACTAAGCCCGTACCTGACTCGGCGGTGACGTGATCACCTAGCACGATCGGACTAGGGCGATCGCAAATGGGATGTTTAGCAATGGTTCCTTCGAGCACATCACCAGTAAAGGTATATTTCACCTCCAAAGCTTGTTCAAAGGTAGCAGCTAGCTTTTCAACCAGTTCCGTAGCCACGATGTAGTTTTTGTCACCAGCCGAGACAATGCTGTAACTCAGATGGGGATTGGCGCTAATGCCCAAGTTGGCGGGAATTGTCCATGGTGTGGTTGTCCAGATCACGGCATGGAGATTTGCGAGATCGGCGATCGCCTTCAATTGTTCGCTAGCTTGAGTTACTGGAAAAGCGACATAGATACTGCGCGAAACATGATTTTCGGGATATTCCAATTCGGCTTCCGCAAGAGCCGTATGGGAACTGGGCGACCAATATACGGGCTTCAGACCACGATAGATATAGCCTTTAAGTGCCATCTTCCCGAATACACCAATCTGGGCGGCTTCGTATTCAGGTTTGAGGGTGTAGTAAGCATTCTCATAGTCACCCCAAACACCCCAACGTTTGAAGCCTGTTGCCTGTTCGTTAATCGTTTGCAGTGCAAATTCCTTGGCTTTTTGACGCAATTGCAAAGGCGTTAAATTAGCGCGTTCCTCGGCTTTGATATTTTGTAAAACTTTAAGTTCGATCGGTAAGCCGTGACAGTCCCAGCCCAGCACATAGCGAACTTTATAGCCACGCAATAACTTATAGCGATTAATAATATCTTTTAAAACTTTGTTTAAGGCATGACCCATGTGTAATGTGCCGTTAGCGTAGGGAGGCCCATCATGGAGGGTAAACACATCACCTTTATTATTGTGGGAGAGGTCTGCAAAAATCCCTTGCTCTTGCCAAAACTTTTGAATCTCTGGCTCACGAATAATCGCATTTGCCCGCATGGAAAAGTTTGTTTGCGGCAAGTTAACGGTGTCTTTATATTCGCCTAATTCGGCGGGACTCGTGAGATTCTCAGGTTTGGCTTTAGGAGCAGATGTCATCGTTCTAAACTTTCAAAAATTAGCTAGGGTTTATACCTCATCAAGGAGGTCACGATCACTATTATGACGCATATATAGCTATCGCCCATAAAAAACGAAAAGAGAGGTGCGGCGCTTTGCGCCTCGCCTCTCTTCAGTTGGCAATCTTTCCCGCTATTTGCAAAAGCGTTACTTCCCAGACTAAGCGTGGCTGGACATAGCGAGCGATCAATTCCCTTGCTTTGTCGAGGTGTTGCAAAACTAGCGGCGATCTTTGCTGTTCCCAAAAATAATTTTGTAAATAATCGATCAGCCATAGTTGCAAGTCTACTTCTAGCTCCTTGGTGATTTGTTTGGCGATCGCCATAGCAGTTTTCGCATCTTGAGGAATTTGGCGGACGGCAGTTAGCAATTCCGCAGGAATGCTTTTAAAACGCTCGAAAGATTCGATCGCATTACCCGCCGAGCCTTGGGCTAGGGCTAATACTTCGGGGGGAATGGTATGCCCTGCAAGGTCGAGTACCTCCTGTAGTTGCCTCTGATTGAGTCTCGTAAAAGGGATGCGTTGGCAGCGTGAAACTAGGGTGGGCAAGATCGCACTAGCATCGGGGACGATCAAAATAATCGTGGCGTAAAGTGGTTCTTCGAGGGTCTTCAGCAAACTATTCGCAGCCGACTCCGCCATCGATTGGGCTTCCTCCAGAACGACCACCGATCGCTGGCACTCAAGGGGGGGACGGCTCACAAATTCGCTAATTTCTCGTATTTGTTCGATCCTGATCTGGGGTAAGGCGCGGCGCTTTAATCCTGCTGCGTCGGCTTCCTTGGCGGTGAGCATTTTACCCTTATCCAGATAGGTCGGCTCTACCCATAGCAGATCGGGATGATTGCGATCGCTAAGTCGATTAGCCGATCGGCGATCGCCCAATAAAACTTCGGCAAATGCCGAAGCGGTTTTGCTGCGTCCCACACCACTTGTGCCTGCAAACAAATAGGCAGGAGCAATGCGATCGCGTTGAATGGCAGCTTTTAATAGCTTGATCGCTTGGTTTTGCCCTACCACTACATCAAAGGGGGAATTTAGGGAAAACACCACTAGTCATTCCAACGATCTTTGGTCGATCTTCCCGAACCGTAGGTGTTCAAGCCCACGCGATATTGGCGATCGGGTGAAGCATCTAAAACATCCAAAGTGCGCCGCCGCAGCCACCAACGGATTGCTTCATCGATGATTGCGGTAGGATCGCTAGAAATTTCCTTTAACTCAGTTAATAGGTCTGGGGCTATTTCGACTTTATAGGTGAGTTCGGCTGCCGCTAAGTCGGGAAGGGGCGGTTCGATATTTTCCTGATCGTCCTGATCGTTATGGATCTCTGGCTGTGGATTTATGGACTCGTCAGCAATCGGTTGCGGGGCGGTTTCAAGATCTGTTTCATGATTAATTGGACTACTCACGACCTCTTCTTCTTTATCCGATGAACTGGGTGGGATCGGTGCAAATTTAATCTTATTTTGGTTGCTTGCGTTAATTGCACTAAGTTTGGAGGCAACTAACTTACTTAACTTAGCGATCGCAAAAACAATGAGAATAAGCCCAAACTGAAACAGTCCCACAATTAAGAGCAGCTTTTCTTTTAGCCAAAATTCATACATGTTTTTTAGGAACGAAATTCTAAGTATTTTTTCATTGTTCCTAATCGTTCCACTCGCCGCGAGGCGGAACGACAGGATTCATTGTCAGAGGACGCGATCGATCTGCTTCTTTGATTGCTCGACGCTGCAACCATTGACGGATCGCTGTGTCGATCGCCTGTTCTGGATCGTTTGTCACTTCGCCCAGCTCGGCAAGCAAAGCTGGGTCAATGTCTATACTCTTTAGTACCTCATTAAATACTGCTTCATTAGCCGATTGGTTTACTTGCGGTTCGTTAGCGTTATCTTCTGGCATGGGAAATATTTGAATTAACTGGCACTATGCAGATTTTACCTAGATTTGTTACCTTCTGAATGTACAGTGCGATCGCAATCTAAATTTTAGCCTAGGCGAACTAGCCGCTTTATCCCCCCTCTCTGGTTTTCTCGCAAGTTTGCTGAGTTCTGTAGTGCAAACACAGCATTGCACTACAGAATTGCACTACAGAATTGCACTACAGAACTCAGCATCCAGTTTTTATACCAATTCGCGCAAGTGTGACAACACTTTTGTGAATTAAAAACTAAGCCTAGTCAGGGTTTTTAAATTAAGAAATGGCTACGCCATTTCTTAATTTTGGTAAATACCTCAGCGTAATTAAAATCCAAAGCTAAAACCTGCGACGCTCGCTGCGCGAGCGTCGCAGGTTTTAGGGTTTTATATTTAAAT
>NZ_SELU01000026.1:0-67414 GCF_006861605.1 Pseudanabaena sp. UWO310
ACTTATACAAATTAAGTGTAATTCATTTAAGTAAGTGGGCTTAATTAAATATAAAACCCTAAAACCTGCGGCGCACGCTGCGCGTACGCCGCAGGTTTTAGATGTGGATTTTAATTATGCTGAGGTACTTAGCAATCCTCAATGACAATCCTCAATGACAATCCTTAATCATTTGAGAGCAGACTCCGCTCACTAGAACTGAATCCTATTGATACCACATCCGTTCTGCCTTAAGATGCGTAGGTATTGTAATGATGCGTATCAACTTTCTCCATGAAACTCTCTGAGCAAACTGATATGGAAATACTTCAAGCTTGGCGAGCGGGTAGCAGTCAGGCTTTTGGCATTTTTTACGATCGCTATGGTGAATTAGTTTACCGCCTATCATTAAGGATTTTGGGCAGTCAGCAGGAGGCTGAGGACTTAACCCAAGAAATTTTCATCTTGCTCAGCCGTAGTTCTTCTTACGATAGTAAGCGAGGATCGATCGCCGCTTTTTTGACCGTGTTAACCCGATCGCGTGCTATTGACCGCATTCGTAAAACGCGATCGCAACAGCAACATTTGCAAAAATGGGAACAAAATATTTCCTTAGAATATGACACCAGAAATTCATCACTTATGGAAACTTTGTCATTGGCAGAACGCTCGGAAAAGGTAAAAGTAGCTTTAGCAAATTTGCCCGATAAGCATCGCCAAGTCTTAGAAATGGCATATTTTGATGGACTTAGCCAAACGGAAATTGCCAATGCGCTGGATACACCTTTGGGAACTGTCAAGTCATGGGCGCGGAATGGGCTGATTCGGTTGAGAGAAAGCTTGAAGGGTACGCTAGAGTGAGACTGAATTGATATGACACAACAAAACTATCCCAAAAATCATGCCAACAATTATCCTCCCCAATGGGAAGAGTTATTAGCGGGTTATGTCTTAGGCGATTTGGAGCCTGAGGAGGTGACAGAGATGCATGATCTGATTGCTACATATCCCGAACTCATTGCCGAAATTGATGGCTTACAAGAAGCGCTAGCGCTTCTTCCTCTCGGTCTAAGTGAAAGTAAGCCAGCGGTTAGTCTGCGCGATCGCATTGCGGCGACTGCGGTTCCGCAAGTAGAGCAGGCTTTAGCCGAAAATTTAGCCGAATCTTTAAACGAACCTCGCATCGAAGATCTATTGAGAGAAGAGTCCATCATCGCTACGGGAATTACGCGATCGTCAAGTCAACGAAATTTGTGGAAATTAGCGGTGGTGGGTTTAGGGAGTATCAGTGCGATCGCCTTAGCTACTTTGGGCTTTGATAATTACCAAATGCGTCAGCAAATTGCTACCCACCAAATAGAATTACAAAAATACCGTCAGGCGATCGCCATGCTCCAAAGTGCCGACAATCGCATGATTTCTCTCAAAGGTATGGGCGCAATTCCTACGGCTTCGGGCAGTGTGACGATCGCGCCCAATGAAAAGGCGGCGATGATTAGCATTCAGAATCTCATGCCCATTTCTCAGGAAAATAGCTATCGACTTTGGGCGATCGTGGATGGTAAAAAAGTAGACTGCGCTCAATTTCGTCCTGACGATCAGGGCAAGGTTTTTGTAAAGGTTCCCCTAGCTAATGCTCTCAAACAATCCACGACGGTAATTATTACGATCGAACCCAACAAAGATATGCCCGAACCAACTGGGGCAATGGTAATGAAGGGAGAAGTATAGGAGCGGTTGTTCCATAGTTTTGCTTACGAAAAGATGAGTGGCGACGCTTCGCGTCGCCACTCATCTTTTGGCTTTTTAGCCAATTCACGAAAGTGTGACAACTCCATTAAGGTTTTGCAAAGCTGAAAATAGCGTAGCTATTTTTAGCTTTGGTATAGCTACAGTCATTTGAATTAGGACAGAATTGACTGGCGGCGCGAAGCGCCGCCAGTCAATTCTTGGGGTTTACATTTGGCGATAGCTATATTATTGCTTGCGATATTTCTTCATCCGATTTGCTCAGTCAATCGTATATCAAATAAGTGAACCCCGATGGGTTCCGCCATATTGATTTTTTGCAAAGAGAGATGAAAACAATGAACTATAGAATCCTTGGACTTATTGCTGGGCTGACTCTTACTGCTGGAGTTGTTTCCTGTACTGCGACATCTACCGAACAATCAACTCCCGCGCAATCCGCACCATCGGCAAAGCCTGCTGACGCGATGAAGAGCGATGCGATGAAGGATAAGACTGGCGATGCAATGAAGAGCGATGCCATGAAAGATAGCAAGCCTAATGATTCTATGAAGAGTGATGCCATGAAGAGCGATGCCATGAAAGATAAGACTGGCGATGCGATGAAGAGCGATGCCATGAAAGATGGCAAGCCTATTGATTCTACGAAGAGCGATGCGATGAAGAGTGATGCGATGAAGAGCGATGCGATGAAGAGTGATGCGATGAAGAGCGATGCCATGAAAGATAGTAAGCCTGCTAATGCAAAGCCTTAATCTCTCAAAACTTGGTTAAATATGCCAGTTAAATATGCCAGTTATTCCAATTCCCAAAATGGCAACGCCATTTTGGGAATCGCAAAACCTGACTGGGTTTGTTTTTTAATTCGCTGAAGTGAGCCAACACTTTAGTGACTTGGTATTAAATTGGAGGAAAGTTTACAATGAGTAAAAACTTACTGTATCGTCGTCGCTTTTTCACCTATATAGGATTGGGAACATTAGGAATTGGCAGTGCTGCCTGTGCTGCTCAATTTAGCTCTAGCAATTCTTCTCAAGCAATCAATTCTAAGGATTTGGCAAGCACTGCGCCTAAACCAGATGTCAGCCAATCAACCAATAATTCTGAAGTTACTACCGTGGCTGTAAATAATACTTCGGGTCAAAAATTACAAGAATTTCAAGGCATCTCTCAATGGCTAAATACTAATCCTTTGTCAATTCAAGACTTAAAGGGAAATATTGTCTTGATTCAGTTCTGGACTTTTAGCTGTATTAACTGCCAACGGACATTACCCTATGTCACGGGATGGCACGATCGCTATGCCGCTAAAGGATTAAAGGTTATTGGTATCCATACCCCAGAATTTGCCTTTGAGCGGGATGTCAATAATATCAAGGATGCCATGCAGAAACATGGCATTAACTATCCCGTTCCCATTGATAACGAGTTTAAAACTTGGAATGCCTACGGAAACGAGTACTGGCCGCATATTTATTTAGCTGATCGCCAAGGCAATATTGTCTACGATCGCATTGGCGAAGGTTCATACAACCTTACTGAGCAAACCATCAAACAACTATTAGGATAGGAGATCAGGGCATGACGCTCTCTCTTTCGCTGTTATCTATCGGATTAGCGCTCTTGGGTGGTTTGTTAACGGCTCTTTCCCCATGTATTTTGCCAATTTTGCCGATTATTGTGGGCAGATCGCTACAGACCCATCGCTATGCTCCCCTTACTTTAGTGGGCGGATTAATTAGTGGATTTGCGGTGGCGGGAAGTCTGCTAGGTATCGCCAGTAATTGGCTGACAGGATTCAGTAATTTTGCGAGAATTATCGCGATCGCTTTTTTGCTTGGGCTAGGACTGTTATCAATTTTTCCTCGGTGGAATTACCTTTTAGTCAGTAAGATATCCAGTAAATTTCCTGTTTTTAAGGTAAAAGAATCAACTGAAGTTAACTTATTTGCCGAATTTTGGTTGGGAACGCAATTGGGGCTGTTATGGACTCCTTGCGCTGGTTCTGTATTAGGAAGCATTCTGATTTTAGCGGCGGCGAAACACGAGATTCTAACTGCGCTAATTTTGCTGCTCGTTTATGGTTTGGGAACGGGCATACCAATATTATTACTTGCCTATGCCAGTCGGTATTTTAGCAATTCATTTCTAAAACTGCGATCGCACAGTCAATTTTTGCAAAAGCTTGGCGGTGTGTTGATATCTATTACCGCGATCGCCATTATTCTCGGATGGGATGTTAAATTACAAATTTGGTTAGCCCCATTCTTTCCAGTATGGCAACTATGAATTCGATTACAAGCCAGATTAAGCAGCTATGCATAATTTAAAAAAAAACAAAACCAGAGAGCGTACCGCCCGCTAAGCGGGCGGTACGCTCTTCTAGGTTTTAAGTTTACTTATGCCTAGCTACTTAATCAAGCCAGATTATTCCCTCACTCCCCTAAATCTATGAGTCCAAAATCTGCAAATCCAAAATCTGCAAATCCAAAATCTGCAAATCCAAAATCTGCAAATCCAAAATCTGCCCCTGCCCCCAAGCAGGCGATTTTTGTCAAAGCTTTTCATTCTATTAATATCTTGGCGCTAATCTTTATGACTGCGAGCGGACTGCAAATTTATAACGCCAATCCAGTATTTGGCGGACGCGCGGGATGGCGTTTCCCTAAGGAAATCCTCTTGGGTGGATGGCTGGGAGCAGGAAGGAACTGGCACTTTGCCTCAATGTGGGTATTTTCCATGAGTTTGCTCATTTATGGAATCTATATTTTTATTACTCGCCGCTGGAAACATAGATTTGCCTCGGACAAAGATATTCAGGCATTACAAGCCAAAAATCCTAAACGTAAGAACTATGCTTGGCATCGTTTTGCCTACACAGCGATCGTTCCCATTCTTATCCTCGCGATTCTCTCTGGTTTGTGCATGTATAAGCCTGTACAGTTTGCATGGGTTTCTGGCTTATTTGGAAGTTGGCAAAATCTTCGCATTGCCCATTTTTTGACGATTCCCATCGTTTTGATTTTTACTATCGCCCATATTTTTCTTTCCTTTAGGGTGGGTGGTTTGAAAATGATTCGCTCGATGTTTATTTAGTTATAGCGGTAACCAGTTATGTTAGGACAAACCCAAAACCCAAAATAGAGTTGCGGCGCTTCGCGCCGCAACTCTATTTTGGGTTTTAGGTCTTAACCACAATGGCTGTAGCTATAACGCTAAGCAATATAAAACATTAGGAAATTCCTTCAGGTTATCAAATATGCAATTCGATCGATATCCCCAACGCCGATTTTCGCGCCGTCAATTAATGCAGTATGCTGGTCTTTCGGGCATGGGATTGTTCTTAGGAAGTTGTGGTGCTTCTAATTCCACTTCTGTTTTTAAACCACTCCATCCGCAGACAGCAAATGTAAGGGCTTTATTCGAGCCGCTCAATCAAGGTATTGAAGAGTTGATTTTTCAAGCCAAAAATCCCGCACCAGAATATCCCGTCAGTGCGATCGAGCCTAATGCTTTGCTAATTAATTCCTTCGATACGACTCCCATGATCGATCTGAATTCTTTTAAATTAGTAATCGATGGAGCTGTGAATAATCCCCTACAATTGAACATGAATGATGTGCGATCGCTACCCTTAATTTCGATGGTAATTCGTCATGTTTGCGTGGAGGGCTGGGCGGCGATCGTGCAGTGGGGAGGGGTGCGCCTGTACGATCTCGCCAAGCTAGTACAGCCCAAGGCGGGGGCGCGTTATGTCTATTTTGAATCGGCGGATAGTTACTATGAAAGCTGGGATATTGCCTCAGCTTTGCACCCTCAAACGATCCTTGCCTATCAGAAAAATGGTAGCGATATTCCCGTTGAAAATGGTGCGCCTCTCCGTTTAGCTTCCCCGATCAAACTCGGTTATAAGCAATCAAAATGGGTAACGCGAGTTACTTTTACCAATGAACTTCGCCAACGTCGGGGTTATTGGGTAGATGAAGGTTATGAGTGGTTTGCAGGGCTATAAGTTTGAGAAGATATTACAATTGGGACGCATCCGATCGTAATTTATCAAATTCATCGCTTAGCGGCAGGTAAAATAAGACTATGCTAGAAATCTTTAATGTATCTAGACATCACACCAATAGCGCGATCGCCAAAGCTGTAAAATCTTTGAGTCAATACGGAATTAGTTCGGTAGTGCAGGAGCGCTTTATTGATTTTTTGCAAAATCAAGACGAGCGTTTTCTCTTTCATGTCAATCCGCACCTAATTGCCGATCGGTTGCAACTTTCAGAACGTGAAGCTTTAAATCTTTTAGTAGTCGCCTTAAAGGAGGGAATAGTTTCTCTTAATTGGGATATTCAATGTCCACAATGTCTGAGAGTTGATTTAGCCCTAGGGAAACTGGGTGATATTAGGACCACACATACCTGTCCCTGTCTCGACTGCCGCCATACCCATGAATCGGATGCAGATCGACAGGTGCGAGTTGCTTTTAGTATTGACAACCGATTGCGATCGCTTTCACCAGAAGCGAACGATCCCACATTTCGCGATCGAATCGATGCCCATTATGGAGTTGTCTCAGGACACCGTCTCTTAACCTTACAGATGTTTCGCGAACTATTTCCCCGCGAGACTATTCCCCCTAATGAGAGTTTATTGATTCGGCAGGTTACCATTCTATTTACCGATCTGGCTGGTTCTACTGCTCTCTATAATGAAAAGGGCGATCCCCAAGCCTATAGTCTCGTCCGTCAGCATTTTAACTTTCTCTTTACCATCGTTGACGAACATAATGGAGCGGTAATTAAAACTATTGGCGATGCCATTATGGCGACATTTACTTCCTCCGATGATGGACTTAAAGCGGCGATCGCCATGCAAGCCAAAATGAGGGATTTCAATCGCAGCTTTGAATCTGAAAATCAACAGTTAATTCTGAAAGTGGGCGTACATACGGGACCTTGTATCTGTGTTAACCTCAACGATCGCTCGGATTACTTTGGGACGACAGTAAACACTGCGGCAAGGGTTCAAGGGTTGAGCAAAGGAAATGATATTGTTTTGACCGTATCTTCGCGAAGTCAGTCTTTTGCGATCGAGGACATAGATGGTTATTTTTACGAAGAGAGTTCAGTTATTTTAAAAGGACTGAGCGAGCCGATATCAGTTTTGCGGATGAGTGCTAAGTAGCTAAAAGCCTGTGCTGCCCTCTATAAGGGCAGCACAGACCTTTTATACATTAACTTTCTGGTTCGCTATTAATTTCGATATCGAGGGTGTCTTCGTCAATTTCAATATACAAAATATTGGGCTGACAGCAAACTTGACAATCTTCGACATACGACTGTTGCATTCCTCCACTAAAATCAACAAATGTCGTATTAGTCTCTCCACAAAAAGCGCAGATGTATTCAGCAGTATCTTGCATAGTTCAAAATTTGATTCTATTGTAAGCGATTTACTGCATAGTTTACATATTTCTCAAAGTCCCCCAGAGCGATCGCCCCTAATCAAAATCAGCAAGCGATCGCCCATTCAGATCCCCCATAAAATAAGGCGATCTTCTTACTTATTAACTTGAGATAGCAAATCAAGATGGCTCAATAGGTGTTTCGTCCTCCTGTTCCTGCGGCTGGAATCAAGTCTTTTATCAGTTCCCACTGGTTATCGGTTAAGTCTGTGGGGTATGATTTCTTTGTTGCTTCCATAAGGCTGTCTTTGTTTTTGTATATTGACAGGCTATACCTTTGGGAGCTTTTTTTATTTCCAAAAACTTCTCAAACACGCTCTAATATGTCAGTGAACTATGCCCGAATTATTGCCAAAAAAGAGTTTTTTAAGGATTGGACTTCTGCTTCTCAGAACCCACGAGTTAAATATGTTCTGGAATTTCCTTATGATTATCTACTTGCAGATTATTATGACGAAGTGTTTGAGATTACACATAGTAGTGATGACGAAATCAGAAAATTGATTAAAATCGATACTTTAGTCAGAAAAAAGATAGAATCAAGCATATTAGACGAGAAAGAATTGCTTGCCCCCCTCTATTCTCATCCAAAAGCCAAATCTATATTAAGCTCAAATATTGCACTTTCTATATGGACAAAGATGAAAAGATATCATGTTTACGAACTAGGAAATCCAAACACAATAAATCTAAGTTGCTGGGATGTCAGTTGTAATACATCTAAAATACAAATGTCGGCAAAATTAAAAAAAGGAAATAGTGCAAACTATAATCTTGTTGAAAAAGTAATAGCAGATTGGTATGAATGGGCAGATGGACTTAATGTGATAAATTTTGCTAGCGAGACATCCTTTATACGAGAGATTGTAGAACTAGAAATCTATTTCAATGACAATAATTTTGCTGACTATCTTGCAGCGTTAGCTGTAATGCTTTACGACACTCACAAGAAGACTTCTCTAAAATCAGTTGTTTTTTCAGACTTGCAAACAAATATTTTATAGTTAAGACGATCTATGCCGATAACATAGCTACGATAACGACGACAAGTCTACTCTTCAAGGAAATCATTTTCCAGAACGATCGCACCAATAGCCGCATATATGCTGCTAATCACTGCGATCACTTTTTTAGGATGAGTATGCGATCAGTGCTTTTTGGATTTAGTTGTCATCGCTTTTTGGGTTTTGTCATTGTAAAGGCGATCGCAGACTTTGAGGTGATGTTTTAGGCGAATAGAACCATTTATTTCTTTAGATGAATTCAGTACCATACAGTTGCAATCGCATACTTATTACCCAAGGAATTCATATTTTATAGTGACTCTGTGACTGCGTTTGAAGTACCTGAATCCTTACGTATTTAGAGGGATTAGATACCGATCTAAGTAATTGCCTGATATGTGACCTGATAGATTACATCAGTGCTGATGCGATCGCAGATATCAGAATGATAGAAGTTTAACTATAAATGAAAAAATGAAGGTGAATTGCCCGTGAAATGGGGGAAATGCATTAAGAAATTCTAATTTATCTTTGATTATTAAAGTTTCATGGCTAAGGAAGCAGTCGCACTTTTATTCCTTAATCCTTTAATAATCATAGAAATATCTCTATGAATTTAATTGTCTTTGACTTACTATTAAGGTTTGAAAATTATTGATAAAACTGGAGTTTAGACTAAGTTGATTTGGGGAATAGGAAATAGACAAGAAAAAATAGACTGAGAAAATCCAAGTGAGCAAATCCAAGAGAATGAAATGGAAGACCCGCAACATAGTTAGCCTGTTGTTTTTAACATTCTTTACCTTAATTGCAGGGTTAGCAGCCAGTATTAGCTATCGAATTGTACGCGAGATTATTCTCTCTAATATCAAGCAAGCAACTCTGCTTTCCGTGGAGCATGGGGTGGATGATGTTGATCGTTGGCTTCTTACTTGTAAAACTGAGATTGCAACCCTTGCTAATACTCCTATCCTGAAAACGATGGACTGGTCAAACATCCAGCCCTATCTCCAGTCTGAAGCTAAGCGACTGCCAGATTTCTTTCTCTTTTTGGTAGCGGAACCCGATGGCTCTTACTACTCCACCCAATTGGGACGAACCAAATTTAATGTCAAGGATCGCGATTGGTTTACTCAGGCAATACAGGGGAAGGCGATCGTTGCTGACCCAGTAATTTCTCACTCTACAGGACTCCCCCAGATTAATGTTAGCGCCCCCATTATCCAAACTCAAAGCCCTATTCCAGTGGGAGCACTGAGTGGAAATATCAAGGTCGATAAAGTGGTGCAAGTAGTGAAAAGATTACAGATGGGGTCAGGCAGCTATGCCTTTATGTTGAACTCGAAAGGAGTTCCGATCGCTCATCCTAACTCAGCCTTGATTGGAACCCAAGAACGTCCTGCCCTGAGCTTTTTAGAATCAGCCAACCCTAATCTGGCTCAGATCGCGCAGCAGATGACGCATCGGGCTAAAGGGATTGCTTTAATCCAAATGGACGGAATGGAACAATATGTTGCCTATGTACCTTTACAAGAGACAAATTGGTCGATCGCCTTGGTCATTCCCCGCTCTAATATTGAATCCCAACTAGATGCTTTAAATCTGTTGGCGATGGTTTTGGGTAGTTTATTATTAATTGCCATTGCTGGGGCTTGGCGGCAGATGCAATTGATCGAGCAAGTTCGCGATCGGGCAGAACGGGAAACCCAGCAGGTCAAACTACTGAACGAGACGATGGAAGAATTACACCAAGCCCAATTACAAATGATCCAGAGTGAGAAAATGTCAGGGCTAGGGCAATTAGTAGCAGGGGTGGCTCATGAGATCAACAATCCGATTAATTTCATCCATGGCAATTTGCACCATGCTACAGTTTATATTCAAAATCTCTTGGCATTAATCAAACTCTATCAGACCCATTATCCCCATCCCGATGAAATTATCCAGACAGAACTCGTTGCACTAGATTTAGAGTTTATGCTTCAGGATTTACCGAAATTACTCACTTCGATGGCAATCGGTACCCAAAGAATTAAGGAGATTACCCGCTCCTTACGAGTATTTTCTCAATTGGATGAGGCTGAAGTCAAAGAAGTCTCTATTCACGATGGCATCGATAGTACTTTGATGATTCTGCAAAGTCGAACTCAGCCAACGCCTGAGCGACTAGGGATCGAAATCATTAAGAACTATGGCTCGATTCCACCAGTGGAATGCTACGCTGGGCAAGTCAACCAAGTGTTTATGAATATTCTCAGTAATGCGATCGATGCCCTTGAAAGTATGGGTAATGGAAAAAGTGTGGGGAGTACATCTGCGTTAATTCGAGATACCGTTATCACTGCTCCCAAGATTTGGATAGCGACGGAAGTCAAGTCGGAGATGGTGGTGATTCGCATCAAAGACAATGGGCTGGGGATTCCTACGGAGATTCAATCGCGGATCTTCGATCCGTTTTTTACTACCAAGCCAATTGGTAAGGGTACTGGGATGGGGCTAGCTATCAGCTACCAAATCGTCACAAAAACCCATCAGGGTAGATTGCAATGTCACTCTGCTCATGGACAGGGAACAGAGTTTGAGATTGAGATTCCGATTAATCCACCAAAACTTCCTAGGAGTTGAGTCTACGATCGCTATGACACCCATAGCGATCGCCGCTCCAATTATTCCAAAAGGTTAGCTAGTTCGGGAACTTGTTCGAGCGACCAGTATATTTGCATGATTTTTCTGACTTTGTTGAGGGGCGATCGCTTTTACAAAAAATGGGGTGATATTGCGATCGCCATGCCTCAATCTATCACTAAACTTCCTTTGGATATAGCTTCATCAAGGCTTGCACCTGCTCAGCATGATAGGAACTGCGCGTAAGCGGCGAAGAAACCACTTGCAAAAATCCCATTTCTTCACCAGCAATGCGCCATGTTTCAAACTGCTCAGGTGTGACAAACTCATGCAAAGTCAAATGCTTAGCGGAAGGTTGGAGATATTGACCGATGGTGATGATGTCGCAATCTACTACTCGCAAATCGCGCATTACTTCTCTTACTTCCTCATCGGTTTCGCCCATACCTACCATAATTCCTGACTTGGTATAGACCCAAGGCGCTATTTCACGGGCGCGGCGTAGGAGTTCCAAACTGCGCTGGTAGTCTCCCTGTGGACGAACACGGCGATAAAGTCTTGGCACAGTTTCCGTATTATGATTCAGCACATGGGGACGAGCGGAAAGAATCGTTTCTAATGCTTCCCAATTGGCACAGAGATCGGGGATGAGAAGCTCGATCGTGGTCTGTGGCATCAATTTGCGAATCTCTTCGATACAGCGTACAAATTGCGAAGCGCCACCATCGGGCAAATCATCACGATTAACGGAAGTTACCACGACATGCTTTAAATTCATCCGCCGTACTGCTTCTCCGAGGTTAATCGGTTCCATCGGATCGAGGGCTTGGGGCTTCTTTTCAAAATCAATATCGCAGTAGGGACAGGCTCGGGTGCAAGCGGGTCCCATAATTAAAAATGTGGCAGTACCTTGGTTAAAGCATTCGCCAATATTTGGGCAAGATGCTTCTTCGCACACAGTATTTAGCCCCAAGTCGCGCAGGACTTCTTTAACATTGCCAACGCGCTCCCACTGTGGGGCTTTTACTCGCAACCAATCTGGTTTGACCACCATAAATTTATCTAAATTTAACTTTTATTTATTGTTGATGCAATTTTTGTCACATTTTATATTCTAACATTACTAGATATAGCGTTGAGCAATTCGCACGCGAGGAGAATCGCATATGAAGCTAAGAATATTGACACTTTTCTTTATTTCAGCTTTTGCTACATTCTTTGCTGCGATCGCCCATGCCCAAAATATCGATTTACGTCTACCTACTAAACGATTACATTCTCTAGATGAGCTACCCAAAATATTTGAGAATAAGTATGAACTCACTAACTATCTAGAAGATTTAAGTGGTATAACCAAGTTTGATGACTTAGGAACAAATTTATCACTTGGTCTGACCAGTAAAGATATTGCTCGGATGATTGCGCCTCATGAAGATGCAGAACTTGCGATCGCTGTTAGTACTAAAGCATTTCCTCATCGATTAAACAGCTATATTGTTATTGCCTGTTTTGCTCGAACAAAAAGTGAATACAATCGTGTGAAAGCAGTTACACGCAGAACGTGTAGAAAAAAAGACTACGGACGAGATGATGTTGTATACCTAGGATTAATAGAATACGATCCCATAAAATCCAAATCAAATTTAATTGCTAAATCACTTGAAAATCAGATAAATTGGGATTTCACAACCTACAAACAATTTAGATCTCTCGACCGACTAAATATAGACCATCTGCCGCGTGGAGATTACGAACATTTCGATTTTGCTCCGTTTAAAATAAGCGATGCTCAGACTGCTTTTGGTTTGCGTGTAACTCACTCAGAAATCTATTCTGGTGGTCATGGTTATTTTGAAGATCTTGCGCTTTTCATAGTCGATAACAATCGGATAGTTAATATATTCTCTGAACCTATGTACTTTAATAAAAATATAGCAGGGGCATGGAACAAAAATGGAACTCGGCAGCATTCTCTTTATGAAGATGAGAACGTTCTGGTAGTTTTACCAAGTCAAACAGATGGCTACTACGATCTGCAAATAAAATCGCTACATAGCGATTGGCAGAGAGCTTTTTTCTGGAATGCTTCCCAAAAGCGTTACCTACCCTTTGAATGAAATAAATTTATCTATCTTTTACAAGTTGTTCAAGTTTCGTAGCATCTTATATTCTAACATTACTAGATATAGCGTTGAGCAATTCGCAACTGAGGAGAATCAACTATGAAGCTAAGAATATTGACGCTTTTCTTTATTTCAGTTTTTGCTACATTCTTTGCTGCGATCAGTTTTGCTGAAAATACTGAACAGAGCCCATCACCGAAACCTGCACAATCTCTCAATCAGGTATCAAGACTGTTTGAGAATAAGAATGGACTCACTAATTTTCATGAGGAGTTAGATGGCATTCCCGAAGTTGATAAATTGGGAATGAAACTACCCTCTGGTCTAAATGCTAAAGATCTTATTAGGCTACTTGCTCCTAATCAGAATCCTAACCTTGCGATCGTGGTTGGCGCTAAAGCTTTTCCCTATAGGTCAAATAGCTATGTTGTCATTACTTGTTTTGCCCGAACCCAAAATGAATACGAAGGTCGAATATCATCTTTCGATCGTAATTCATGTGAAAAGGAAAATCGCGATAGAGACGACGTTGTTTATGTGGGATTAATAGAATACGACCCAGTAGAGTCTAAGCCAAAGTTAATTGCTAAATCACTTGAAATTCGGGTTGGATGGCTTTTTATAATAACCGAACAATTCAGATCGGATAGCCTTGAGAAAAAATTTCTTCTGCCGAAAGGAAGATATAAAGAGTTTGACCTTGCTCCTTATCGGGTAAGCGATACTCAGACAGCCTTTGGTATAAGAATTGGGACAAATGATGGGTATGCTGGTGGCTTTGGCTATTTTGAAGTTCTGACACTTTTTATGATTGATAATAATCAAATTGTTAACATTCTATCTGAGCCAATATACTTTTATCAAAATATAGCGGGATCATGGAATAAAGATGGAACTCGTCAGCACTCGCTCTATGAAGGTGAGAATGTAATTGTAGTTCTCCCAAAAAAGACAGATGGGTATTACGATCTGCAAATAAAAGCACTGGATAACGACTGGCAAAAAACTTTTTCGTGGGATGCTTCCCTAAAGCGTTACTTGCCAAGCGATCGCACTGCAATACTGAATCGAGTGCTAGCCGAAACCTTAAATTTGAGAGTAGACTGAACTACTTTTAGAAGCAACATGAATCAATAAGTAGTTCAGCATAATTAAAACCGAGAAGAGTATATCGCCCACTAAGCGGGCGGTATACTCTTCTCGCTTAGCTACTTAACACTAAATAAATTTAGCCATTAACAGCAAAATCATGAAAGTTATAACTATTAGAAAGGTGATCATTCCGTTATTCACGGGCTTAAGTGCGATCGCTTCGCTAGTATAGTATCTCTAACTTCGCGCCCCTCTCCAGTTTATGTTTCCTGTGCTTCCACCAAAGATCTAAACTACTTTTTTAGTCTGTTTCCATTTCCAAATAATGCCCGATAGAGAATTAGTAAGCACATGGGCAACGATCGCTGATAAAAGGTTCCCTGTATACATGGTGACGGCTCCAAGCATCATCCCCACAGCGATCGCCCAAACGGTATAGGAGAGATGCTTCGCACTTGCCATATGCAAAGCTCCAAAGACAACACTGGTAATAATTAAAGCAATCCCATTCATCCCAAGCGCAGGCAAAGCCACGCCCCGAAAGAGCATTTCTTCACTCAGTCCTGGCAACAAGCCCAACCAAATCAGATCGATCGGTTCTAAGGGTTTAAGCACCATTTCTAAATATTCTTGAGCGGCAATGCGATAGTTTTCCCATATTTCATAAATTAGGCTGCTCAAGAGGGCTACTCCAATACCGATCCCTGCCCCGATCGCAGCATGTTCGGGTTGCCAACGCAGGGGCATCATCGGTATACCCGTTAAGTAAACCCAAACCTTAGAAATCCCCAAAAAAATAATCGCTGTCACTGCCATCGCAATTAAAACTTGCGATCGCGATAAAGCGCGATCTTTTTTATCAGGATTGGATTGAGGATCTATGGAAAATAGGGACATGGCGGCGGTCTTATAGATTAATAGCGAATTGAGGATTGAAAATTGTTATCCCTTTAAGGAAGAGATATTTAGATGTGGTTTAACCCATAGTTTCCAAAATGGCGATCAGATGCTCGATATCAGAAATAGAGGTAAGGTAATGCACTGAAGCTCTTAGACAATCAGGATCGGGGAGCGCACGGATGAAGACTTGATGATCTGATTCTAATTGTTTGGCGATTAGAGAATGGGGCTTTTGGGCGATCGCACCTTTGGCTAGCTCTCTATTCACTTTAAAGGAAATTAGTCCCGATTCTGGCGGCAATTGCCGCATACAATCAATGTAAGGCAGTGCATCTAGTCGCCTCCATAAAATTTCACTTAACTGACAGATCCGTTCGTAACGTTGTTGCTGCGTTCCCCAGCCATCAGCCTCAGCGAGGGCTATCCGCAGCGCTTCGTAAAGAGCGTAGGTTGAGCTCGCTACTTCAAACTTAGCACCATCCTGCCGCCACTGGGGAATCGGTGTTTTGCCAGTTAGTCCCCGCCATCCCACAAATACAGGTTCGATCGCGCCAAAAATCTCTGGACGTATGTATAGGGCTCCTAATCCCAGCGGCGCACACCACCATTTATGGGTTGTAAAGGCATAAAAATCTGCGGCAATATCGGCAAGATTGAGGGGCAATACACCTACAGACTGAGCCGCATCCACGGCAACCAGCACTTGGCGATCATGACAAGCCTGAGCGATCGCCTTCAATGGTAAAACCTGTCCCGTATTCCAACAAATATGACTCAGCATCACCATCCGCGTTTGGGGCTGCAAATGCTGCACCAGTAATTCCACTACCTCTATGCTGTCTTGCCCCTCCGCACTAGCATTACGGGTATTGGATAGGGGGAAATAATCAATCGCTATGCCAAAGCGCTTTTGGATTTGGACAGCACTAGCAACAATCCCAGGATGTTCGCAATCTGATAGTAATAGGCGATCCCCCTGCTGCCAATCCACAGCCCAGAGTGCAATATTGCAGCCAACCGTAGTGTTTTCCGTAAGCGTAATCGTCGTGGGGCTGACTTGAAATTCTCGTGCGATCGCCGCTTTGGTAGCATCGTATTCCCCCATCATCCATTCCCCTGCGGCATTAGAGAAACAGCCTAACGCCTCAATATGCTGAAAGTTTTTGGCGATTGACTCTAGGGATTTCCCACACATGACTCCCTGTCCGCCATAGTTAAAGTAAAAGCGGTTTGCCACCCCCAAAGCAGGAAAATGCGATCGATGAGCAAACAAATCCTTCTCGCGATCGCGCCCCAAATTGTCAGCATCTAAACTATCAGAACATACTGCTGAAGAAATCAAAATCTACTCCTGCAAAAAATTCAGTTACAGCCTATTCTATAGCGACTGACAACGATGTAAGCAGCTAAGTTGACATCTACCCCGCGCTGAAGCGACGGGGATTCCTAAGACTCACGACTTAGGTTTCTGCTTCATAGCACCAGCCTTCCGAGATTTACTCTCTTCAGGTCTTACAGTCGCTCCACAGACTGACACGGCAAGTCCTGCCGCCAAAATATTTTTTGCCGCATTCACATCTCTATCGTGATGTGTACCGCACTTAGGGCAATCCCACTCTCTGATATTTAAAGGCAACTTATCCACAACATAACCGCAATGTCCACACCTTTTAGAGCTAGGAAACCAACGATCAATTTTGACAAAAGTGCGTCCATACCAATCGCACTTATATTCTAGTTGCCTAACGATTTCACCCCAACTAGCATCACTAATCGAGAGCGCGAGTTTATGGTTTTTGACCATATTCTTTACGGACAAATCTTCGACTGCAATCACTTGGTTTTCACGAACCAGTCGAGTTGTCAATTTGTGAAGAAAATCATGACGAGCATCGCTAATTTCTGCATGAACTTTAGCGACTTTCAATCTTGCTTTGTGACGATTGTTAGAGCCTTTTTTCTTCCTGCTAAGAGCTTTCTGAGCTTTACGCAATTTACGACGTTTAGCCTTGAAGGTTTTAGGATTAGCAATCTTTTCGCCATTACTCAAAGCCATCAGGCTAGTAATGCCCAGATCCAAACCAATTGACTCTTGAGATTCAGGCAATGGTGCAATTACAACATCTACCAACATTGAGACTGTCCACCGTCCAGAGGGCGAGAGCTTCACCGTAATGGTTGATGGCTCTGCACTTTCAGGAAGTTGACGACTCCATCGAACATCCAAAGGTTGAGAGCATTTTGCTAAAAATACTTTGCTATCCTTCCATCTGAAAGCAGCCTTAGTAAACTCAGTGCTTCCGCCATGATGCTTTTTCTTGAAGTTAGGATATTTAGCCCTTCCTCCAAAGAAGTTCGTAAAAGCGGATTGTAAATGTCTTAGCCCTTGCTGTAATGGCACACTGCTAACCTCATTAAGAAACTGCAAATCTTCTTGCTTTTTCCAATTAGTTAGCATCGCGGAAGTTTCAACGTATCCAACTCGCTCTTGACGTTCATACCATGCTTCTGTCCTTGCGGCTAAAGCGCGGTTGTAAACTAATCGAGCGCAACCCATCGTTCTTCTAAGCAAGGTTTCTTGCTCAGGAGTTGGGTAGAATCGATACTTGAATGCTTTTTGCGCCATGCTCACATTATGTCAGATATTATGTAAGATGCCTGAATTAATATAAAGCCTTGCTAGAAGCACGGGGTTTTAAACCCAGTTTTCCGATAAGTCAACTTCAAACAGAGAAGGTACTGCCCATGTATTGGGCAGTACCTTCTCTGTTTGAAGACAAATCAAACATTGCTATAAATATTGCCAAGTAAATGAGCATAATTAAATATAAAACCCTAAACCTGTAGCGCACGCCCAACGTGCGCTACAGGTTTAAAGGTTGGGTTTTAATTGTGCCTAGATACTTAAATATAGACAGGTTATGCATTAACTTCTCAAACATGTTCTTAACGTTAGTTCTGGTTAAGCTGGCAAATTTAAAAAGCCCCAAAATAAAAGCCTTGCGTAGCAGGGCTTTTATTTTGGGGCTTTGAGAAAGGGGTTGCGTAGCAACCCCTTTCTCAAAGCTCGTTTCAAATTATCCCCAACTCACGTACTCTTAGCCATTTAGAACTACCCAACAACCACAACCAATGAAATTAGCCGTCAACCCTAAATCGTCAACCCTAAATTAAAGGTGAAATAATCTACGTTGATCTCTGTTGTTTGATTTAAATTTAATTTAAACAATTAAAAAAGAGTCACAAGCTACAGCAATCGCCATAATATGTAGAAGATTATCATTAGTAAATTTGCAATAGTAAATTTGCAATAAACTTGCATAAATCTGTGGAGATCGAAATAAATGTCTAAAGACCTCGGGCTTTTTAGCTCCAAGCAATTAGTCAAAAAACTGAGGTTTCTACCCTTTGCCCTTGTGGGGATCGCTGTATTTACGTTGAATGTCAATCCTGACACCAACCCCTACCTACAAATTTACATAACTCTACTTGAAGCCAAAGTTGGGGTAGTCTTAGTGTATTTTTTAACCAAAAAGCTGGGAAACATGGGTAAAGATAAGCAATCGATATAACCTTATCCGAATGCAATTACATTATCTAATCTGGTCATGATCTATATGTCTTTATGCTTAAGTGGTTGACATTCATTCGGTAATCAATAAACTTGTAACAAGTACAGTGCTTAGCTCTAAAGTGTAAGTATCGCGAAATTTCAAATCAAACAACACAAACTAGGGAAAAAGGCTATGAAGACGAAGAATACTACAGTTCTTTTATGTTTCTTTCTGGGAGCGTTTGGAGGACATAAATTTTATCTCGGACAATCGGGCTGGGGGGTGCTTTATTTGTTATTTTGCTGGACAGGTATCCCGTCAATTGCCGCCTTCGTTGAGTTCATCATGTTTTTGGTAATGTCTGAAGATGAATTCAATCGCAAGTACAATGGTGGTTCAAATCCAGCAACAGCATCAGTTAAGGACTCGACTTCAGCCCTCAGCGATCTCAAAAAACTCTATGACGATGGTGTGATCACTGTTGAAGAATACGAAGAAAAACGCAAAAAAATGCTTAAAAATATTTAAAAACTCCGACAAACATCTGAAAAATAGTTAAGATTATGTCACAGCCTTCATGGTTCGATCAAACACCAGCATGGGTTTGGTGGTCTTGTTTCCCCGCATTTGGTGGTGGTGCGATCGCCTATGCAGGCGTAAAATCTGGCTCAAATATTTGGATTGGTGTTGGTGCAGGATTTGTTGCCGCAGCAATTATCGTGCCTTCAATACCAATTGTTTCTAACCTTCAGGGCTTAGTTTGGGTAGCTCAAATTTCCACAGCTTTCATTCTTAAACGTGAATATCTAGTAAAGACCTATCCTAAAGATCTCCCGCTTCCTGAAGATCCTCAGTTATTTAAAGCAATAGCTGCTACCCGTCCTAAAATAGACATCAATAGCTGCTCTAAGAATGATTTAGTTAATGTTTTGGGTTTACCGATTATCTATGCCAATGATATCGATTCCTTAAAGTCAGAGGGCTATATCTTTACTGCTCTAGAAGAACTACATGACATTCTGGAAATTCCTAATGCTACGCTCAAAAAAATTGAGCCAATGTTAGTTTTTAGCTATGATTACCGCCATGAGGCTTCTTATTCGTGGAAACGGGTGAACTCCATGAGTTCCGATGACTTGATTATGCTTGGTATAGATCCTACAGTCGCCACAGCGATCGCTACTGAACGCCAACTTCGAGGTGAATTCAAATCAATCATGGATATCAAGAAACGCACAGGCGTTCCTTTTAGTGCTTATCGACAACTCGCCTAAAATGCCTTTAAAAAGGTGCAGACTAAAAATAGGAGTAGCGCAAAGCGCTACTCCTATTTTTGTATTAAAAACCAGCAATAGTGTTATACCAATTCACAAAAGTGTGACAACACTTTTGTGAATTAATACCAAGTTAAGAAATGGCGCAGCCATTTCTTAACTTGGTATAACGTGAGTTCGGGATAATTTGAAACGGTTTTTAAGAAAGGGTTTACGTCGCAAATCCTTTCTTAAAAAAACAAAGTAAAAGCCTTGCTTAGCAAGGCTTTTACTTTGGGCTTTGAAAATTTGTCAGCTTAAACCGAACTGACATTATTTAAAAATATTTTCAAATATTTAGAGATATTTAAAAATATTTAAAAATAATATTTATATATAATATTTCTATATCTTTCGAGAAAAGAGACTGAGCCTATGTCTATTTTTAGAGGATTTCTAAAGGATAATTTAGCCAAGCACCAATTATGGCTAGAGAGTCATGGAGCAAAGGGGCAAAGATTTAGCATGGCAGGGGCTAACCTGAAGAGAGCTGATCTCCATGGGGTAAACCTTCACAAAGCAAATCTCAGCGGTGCAAATCTGAGTGAAATCAATCTCAGCGGTGCAAATCTGAGTGAAGCAACCTTGTTTGGGGCAAAGCTAAGGGGAGCAAACCTCAACTCGGCAAATCTAAGCAACGCATCTCTAAGTGGTACGGAGCTTCAGGATGCTTCTCTCCAGAATGCCATTTTGATTGAGACGCTCCTCTGTGAAGCAGATCTGACGGGGGCAAACCTCTACAATGCTAATTTGCATAAGGCTAACCTCAGCCCAGCTATTCCAGAATTTGTCAAAGCAAAAAATATTCAGTCAATCCTCACTGATATTCACATTCCCTTTATTAACGTCAATCAAACCAATCTCAAAGCTGTAAATCTTAGTGGAGCCGATCTCAGTGAAGCTAATCTAGATTTTGCAAATCTTGTTGAAGCGAATCTCAGTGATGCAAATCTAAGTAAGGCAAAATTATTTAACGCTAACCTCTCTCACGCCAACCTCACGAGTGCCAATCTTAAGGGTGCGGATCTATTTCGATCGCAAGCTCTCGGCACCAATTTTAGCTCGGCAAATCTCACCAATGCCTGCATTGAGGGATGGACGATCGATCGCCATACTCTCTTTGATGGGGTAATTTGTGATGCAATCTATTTAAGGCATGTGCTTAGAAGTCTGCCAGATTTTATCCTTAGAAAATATTGCGATCGCCGCCCCTTTAATCCGAAAGCAGAATTTGCTCAAGGCGACTTTGTGAAACTGCTGGGTAAAGAAAATGTGACCCTAGAATTGGAGAATCACGGTTCAGAATTTCTTCAAGAGCAAATTCTAATGGAGGAGTTAGAACAAATTTTTGAGCAATTGTCCGACCAATATTCACTGCGCTATGCCGAGTCTTCAGTTAGCGATCTTCAGACCATTCTCAAACTAGAGATCCGCTATCATACTAAGGATAATTTTGCCTTTAGAGAACGCTTGGTAGATGCGCTTAAGTCTCGGAGTCAGGTCTTGCAGGAACGCCTCCAAAACAATCTCTTTGTAAACGTATCTCCTCAAGAAATGGAAAATTTCCTGTATAGCAATGCTTGATTTATACCAAGTTAAGAAATGGCGTAGCCATTTCTTAACTTGCAGCAATTGCTGATTAAATGAACCACAAGGGAATTTTTAAAAGCGTTGCAAAACAACGCTTTTAAAAATTCTCTTGGTTTGGGTTTTAGCGCAAAGCGCTGTAAAAAGATGATTGGTGGCGCGAAGCGCCACCAATCATCTTTTTTACCTATTCTACGCGATAGCCAAGATCGGATAGTTGAAATCGAGACGATCGCCATTTAGGTTGAACTTTGACAAAGATTTCTAAGTGAACTGAACCCATAATCAGTTTTTGCATTTGTTCTCTTGCCTTTGTGCCAATCTCCTTTAACATCTGTCCCTTCTTCCCAATTAAAATTCCTTTTTGGGAATCTCTTTCCACATGGACGGTTGCCATAACTCTTGTAATTTTGGGCTGTTCGTCCACTAGATCGATACTTACGGCAACAGAATGGGGAATTTCTTCGCGCGTGAGTAAGAGAATCTGTTCGCGAATTAACTCGCCCATAATAAAACGTTCGGGTTGGTCGGTGACGAGATCGGGAGGATAATAGTAAGGACCAAGGGGCAGGCGATCGCACATCATGGTTTGTAAAGCTTCTAAACCTTCGCCCGTAACCGATGAGAACTTCGCAACTTGCCAGCCATTTTCAGCAGCAAATCCTTCATAACTGCTAACTGTATCGATGCTTTCATCTAACCGATCGATTTTATTAATGCCGAGAATTGTAGGCACGCGACTCTGCAAGATGGTATCGGCAACAAAGCGATCGCCTGTTCCCATGCGATCGCTACCATCGACAACTAAAACAGTGGTATCAACGGAAGAGATTGCGCCGATCGCATTTTTGACGATGGTCTGACCGAGTAAATGATGGGGCTTATGGATTCCAGGAGTATCGACAAGAACGATCTGGGCTTCGGCTAAGGTTAAAATTCCGCGCAGGCGATTGCGAGTAGTTTGGGCTACGGGCGAAGTGATCGCAATTTTTTGACCAATGAGGGCATTGAGCAAGGTGGACTTGCCGACATTAGGTCGTCCCACTAAAGCCACAAAGCCCGACTTAAACCCTTCACCCGATTCTGGAATCATAATTATTTGCGATATTATTTGCGATCGCTGTATTGAGATAGGCAACAATTATACCCTGTCATCTCTAAGGGGGAGGGCGATGCTTTGCGCCGCCTCTCTCTGGGGTAAGGATGGGCGGTGTAAAGCGCCCCGTCCATCCTTACCTATTTAGCAGCACTACCATTTATACCAAATCACAAAATGGCGTAGCCATTTTGTGATTTGGTATAAAATGGCTAAGTTTCTGACATTTTGGGCTTGATATGCTAAAAACTCTCGGTATTATTCGCCAAACTGTAATTGTGACCCTTTGTTCGTTTACGTTAACTGCTGGCGAGCTAGTACAAGCTCAATCTGAATCAGACCCCATACTTAAAATAGGGATCGTACAGCGCTTTGGGGAAAGACCTCAGGATCACCTTACCATCAAAGCCCCATCGGGTAGCACCCTCACCCTCTCCTTCCCTTCAGCAGATGGCAAAAGTACGCAAACCATTAAGAGCGATCGCCTAGTTATTGAAGTCGCATCACAGCAATTAACTCAACCAATTCTCGATGAGAAGCTAGTTTTAAGTAACCACCGCAGCTTTGAGAATGCCACAGCAAGTGCTTTTCATTGGAATCAAAAGGGGATTCAAACCGAAATTGCTCAGCCGAGACGCTGGCAAGTTTGGGCAAAGCGCGACTTGTATGACTCGATGTTATTGCGCTATTTGGCTTTTTATACCCTGCGATCGCAGGGCAATTTCACGGTTCAGCTCGATCGACGCATTCGGCCGCAAAAAGAGATCGCTTCATTTATCGTGGGCGATTTTCGCTACAATCGCGATCGCATTGATATTAGTAGCAGTTCGGGACTGGTGGAAGTCAGCTACCAAAAGGAAAATAAAGCCGAAATTAGTAATCGCCCCTATGCTGGCACTTTAAGATTACAACCCAACGCGCACCAGAGCTTTACCCTCGTTAACAACGTTCCCTTAGAAACCTACGTGCGGGGAGTCGTGCCCCATGAAATTGGCTATAACGCTCCCTATGCAGCTGTCCAAGCCCAAGCAATTCTGGCGAGAACCTATGCATTAGCAAGTTTGCACCGCTTCAAAGCCGATGACTATCAACTTTGTGCCGATACTCAGTGCCAAGTTTATCGAGGCTTAGAAAACACGACTGAAGTTGCCGATCGAGCGGTGGCGGATACTAGAAGTCTGGTATTAACCTATAACAATCGTGTGATCGATGCCCTTTACTCTTCTACGACGGGAGGTCTTACTGCCAACTATAACGATCTGTGGGATGGAACGGCTCGCCCCTACCTACAATCAGTGCTAGATCTTCCTAATCGTCCTGAAAATCAGCGATCGGCAGATATTTCTGATGACAAAAACTTAAAAGCTTTCCTCGATCGGCAAGAAGGTTTTAATGAGGTGGGTTGGCGCACGCTACGATGGAGTAAAAGTGGCTCTCTCGAAGAATTACAAATATCCTTGAAAAAATTTCTACGTTTTTCGGGAGACAACATCACGACCTTTAATGCTATTAAACAATTGCGCGTATCAAAGCGATCGCCTTCTGGACGTGTTCTGGAAATGGAAGTCACTACGGATAATGGCAAAATCACGGTCAAAAAAGATGAGATCATTGACGCTTTCGATCCCCCTGACAGTACATTCTTTCGCCTAGAACCCATTTATCAAAATAAAGTATTGACTGGCTATAGATTTATCGGTGGGGGCTTAGGACATGGCGTAGGCATGAGCCAAACAGGTTCCTACAATCTGGCGCGGTTGGGATGGTCGAGCGATCGCATTTTGAACTTCTATTACACTAATACGCAATTACAAAAATTACGCCCAGAACATTATCAGTAAGAAGGAAAGGATGGGCGAGCCCATCCTTTCCTTTTTACTGATTTTTTAATTTTGAATTAACGAGTTGCGAGGAAATATATAGAGGCACTTTCAACGGGATTCAGATCGTAGTCGAGAAAGATCACGCTACTAAAGCCGATTCTAGTCAATAAAATCCTCAATTCTTCGGGTGTATAATATCGGATTCGCATCATCGTTAAATCGGCATAGGAACGCTCTGCCTGAACTTTCCAAGTGCCATCCATCCAAGCGTCAAGCTCGGCAGGACGAGTTAGATCGGGAAATTGGATGAAGGCTTTACCACCTGGTTTCAAAATGCGATAGAACTCATGAAAAAAAGTAACAGCATGAACTTTCTCAATATGTTGGATACATTCAATGGAATAAACAAAGGTGAGCGAGTTATCAGCGATCGGTTTCAGATCTAGTCCCGAAACTTGAACGTAGGTAACATTTTTAACATTACGGTTTAGTTCCTCCGCAACCCTAACGATCGCTTTGCTGACATCAACGCCGATCGCTCGTTTACAAAAGCCCGCCACTGCACCGACAATCAATCCATGTCCGCAACCAAACTCTAGTACTTCATCCTCACTATTGACCAATTTCGCAATCACATTATTGGCAATATCAGCGCGAGAAGTCCTTAAAGTGTCAAGGCGCTCTTCATATTCTCCGGGCAAAAAATAAAGCTTGTTGGTCGGATAGAGGTAATGGGGAGAGCTAGTTAAAAACTTTTTGGTTAGAAAGGCACGGGTCGAGTTACCACCTACTCTCCAAAGTAAATCGATCAAACCATTCCATCGCAGATAGTCGTAGTTGGCTTGTTCAGTCTTTAGCGGTCTGAAAATGAGGTTATATAAATTAAGAAATAATTTAATAGAACGTAATTTCTTGATATCAGCTAACTGCATTTTTCAGTTCCCTCAATACTGTAGGTGTTTTTAATTTTCAAAAAACAGATTGCTAGATTTTTAGCACCGATGGCGCTAAAAATCTAGCAATTTATTTTTTGAATAAGTAAGTGGGCTTAATTAAATACAAAACCCTAAAACCTGTGGCGCACGCGCAGCGTTCGCTACAGGTTTTAATTCTGGGTTTTAATTATGCTCAGCTACTTAGATATATAACAACGTAAGACTTATTTAGTACATAAAATCCCAAATATGAGTGGTGGCGCGAAGCGCCACCACTCATATTTGGGATTTTGATTTGTCTTCGCTATCTCTTACGTTGAGTGCCCTAATACCAATTCACAAAAGTGTTGTCACACTTTTGTGAATTAAAAACTAAATCTAGTAAGGGTTTTCAATTTATAGCTGTCGCCAATTGTACTAGGACATAAACCCCAAGAATTGACTGGCGGCGCGAAGCGCCGCCAGTCAATTCTTGGGGTTTGATTTTTCCTAAGTCAAGTGATTGTAGTTATAAGAAATGGCGTAGCCATTTCTTATATTGGTATAAGCAAGCCACTGGGATAGCTATAGATAAAAAAGGTCAACGCATTGCGTTGACCTTTTTTATCTATTCTTTATCTATGCCCTGAATACACTTGTAACAAGATGCAAATATAGATTCAGGGTAAATTCAGAAAAATAAACTTAGAAAGGGAAGGTGAGAGTATCTGGGAATAAGCGGTTAGCTTCGATCAATACACCAGCAGTGATGCTAATCCATACCGCAGCTAATACAGGAGCAGATGATAAGAAACCTTTCAATGGAGTTCTCCTTATAAATAATTTTGAGGACTCTCCACAGTATGAAAATACTCTGGAGAATTTAGTATAGATAAATTTTTAAAAGCTTAACTTAAGTAAAACTTTTAAAACTTATTTGCGGTCTAGCGAGGTGATACGGTAACTTCGTTTTCAGGAGCTACTAGTTCGCCAGTACCAAATTCCTTGAGAGCTGCAAGAGGCCATGCAAAGCCTGTCAACATGAACTTAACAGCAAGAGGAAGATCGATGAGGATTTCCTTTTGAGCTGCGGTTGCAGAATCCTTACGGATCGCGATGAGATAAGCACGACCAACCCAGCCAATCCAGCCAGCGATATACAGGAATAGCAAAGCAGGAATTGTGAATTCACCAGCGCGATCCCAACGACCATCGCTGATCAAGTGAGGCAGCCCTTCTTCACCGCAAAGTAAACCAGCATTGGCATACTTAGCAAAGCGAGCTTCGGTTTGGGCAATTTTGCCTTTGAGATATTCAGCAGGACCGCTACCAGCCTTGAATTTCTCTAGACGTGCGGTGTAACCATCAACTTCTGCTTGCAAGCGATCTTGGTAAGCTGAAGAAGTTGCACAGGGGGTCAAGGCATTGAAGGAGAATTCTGCATAGGCGGCAGGGGTTGAGGCAAGGCTAAAGCCAAACCACAGGCTAATAACGAGAATGAGAGCAAAAAGTCTTTTCATGGACTGACCTTAATTTACCTTTGTTTAAGATAGGCAAAAATAACGATATTTTAGTTTGAGAACTTAGCCTCAGATCCTATATCAGCGATCGCGCCTTGGTAAAGCAATCTTCACAACCTGTAAAGTAAGTTATTAATTCGGGGGCTTTTAGCGTTCAGCTAGCAGCATTAATTTGGGCGATTTTGAGTGAATTTGCTCAAAAAATTTAAGATGGGTAAGCATTTCGCTATCATAAATCAGTTACCCCCCAAGCCAAAAGCCAAAAGCTAATCGCCAAAAGCTAATCGCCAAAAGCTAATCGCCAAAAGCTAATCGCCAAAAGCTAATCGCCAAAAGCTAATCGCCAAGAGCTAATCGCCAAAAGCTAAAAGCTAAAAGCCAACTATGCCCACTATCCTCGCGATCGAATCCAGTTGTGATGAAACGGCGGCCGCAGTAGTATGCGATCGCCAAATCCTCAGTAGTGTCGTTTCCTCCCAAATTAAAACCCATGCTCTCTATGGTGGTGTTGTGCCCGAGATTGCGGCGCGGCAACATGTGGAGACAATTAATCCTGCGATCGCCCAAGCCTATGGCGAATCAGGTAAAACATGGGCTGAAATCGACGGGATTGCCGTGACTACCGCGCCAGGATTGATCGGTTCTCTGATGATTGGGGTTACAGCCGCAAAAACCTTGGCAATGCTCCATCGCAAGCCGCTCATAGCCGTACATCACCTTGAGGGGCATATTTGCTCAGCATTACTCGCCGATCCGACCTTAGAGCCACCTTTCCTATGCTTATTAGTTTCTGGTGGCCATAGCAGCATTATTTTAGTGAAAGACTATACTGACTATCGGGTAATGGGAAAAACCCGCGATGACGCGGCGGGGGAAGCCTTTGATAAGGTAGCGCGATTGTTAGGTTTAGGTTATCCCGGCGGGCCTGCGATCGACCAGATTGCCAAGATGGGGGATGCCAAAGCCTACAAATTACCTCAGGGTAGAATTCCTGACTTTCCCTACGACTCTAGCTTTAGCGGGCTAAAGACTGCCGTTCTGCGCCTCACTCAAAAGTTAAGTCCCAATGGCGAGGCTTTACCGATCGCTGATATTGCGGCGAGTTTCCAAGAGACGGTGGCGATCGCCCTTGCCAATCGCACAATTAAATGCGCGATCGAGCATCATCTTTCAACGATTGTCGCAGTCGGTGGGGTTGCGGCAAATAGTGCTTTGCGATCGCGTCTACTCGCAAGTGCTGAAGAACATCACATTCGGGCAATTTTTCCACCCTTGAGTCTATGTACCGATAATGCCGCCATGATTGGCTGTGCGGGCGCGATTCATTTTGCCCGTGGGGAAACTTCGTCCATGAGTATTGCCACGCGATCGCGGCTCAATCTTGAAGATTGCCAGAGCTTATATATCTAAAAGAGTTGCGCCGCTTTGGGGCGCAACTCTTTTGTAAATAAAATAGCGGCAAGTCGCTATTCTCTTCTTGTTTTTTGATTTTGTCCTAATGCAAATGGCGATAGTTATAGAGCCAGTAAATTTTTTGAAAGTCCTGCTTTGCGGGACTTTCAAAAAATTTACTGTGGTTCGTTCGTTCGGAAATCACTGTAAATTTAAATGACTGATGGAATGATTAGATTTTTCAAGGAGTTCTGGATCTCCTCAGTAAGTTTGCGCGTGCATTCCTTGGCAGCCACGCGACTGGATTGATATTCCTCTAGACGCTCGGAAACAGATAGTGGTGGGGCAACAGAAATAATCAATTTGCGATCGCCAAAATTGGGATCTTTTTTGAAAATCGACTCTGGATTGCGATCGGTGATCCGCTTCAAGACGCTCCACATTAATTTCAAAACCTCGACATAGCGTGTAGGGCTGGGATGTTGCCGCACGTAATTACTCGTTACCCCAATGATGCTTTCGGCAATGCGCATATGCCAGTTACTGTAGCTCGCTTCGAGGGCTAGTTGATCCGCAAAGCCCCGTTCGACCTCAGACAAATTTTGGATATTCTCGATGTCATTGCGAAAAATCCGATCCCACCCTGCTTGCTCAAGACGACGACAGCGATCAACGGTTGTACCTTTGGCTTTGATCCCAAAATTCATCTCGGCAACACTGAGAATGCGATCGGCTAGATCCTGTAAATTGCTTGCCAAGTCATCGGTATTTGGGGTTGCCTCGGATTTGAAGTAATTACCATAAAAGGCTTTGTAATAATCACTGACCCATTGCACGAGGTAACCACCCAAGTCATAGAGCCTTTGATAGCGGTTATCCTCAGTAATCGCGGGTTTGCTGATCCCACATTCTTTTTCAATCATGGCAATGGTTTGATCGATCTTGCCCCAAGCATCAGCGGCATATTCGTATTGAATGCCCACGGGAATAATTAACATTTCCTCCGTACGCCCTGCTTTAACTAAGTCCTCAGTTGCCCAAAAGCCGATCTGCGCAATGCCAGGCTCTAGTTCGGCAACGGCTTCACTTTTGCCATTTGTCCCACCTTCAGGAGCCATAGACAGAGGGGACTCGCCATTGGTGATTTGCTGGCGCATTAGGTTTAAGGCAGGGCGATCCAATTTACCGCGAAAGATGGAAATACCCCCTAGCGCGGGAAACAGCCAGTTAATATAGTCCCCTGCCCATAGAGAAATGCCGCGATCGTAGACAAATCCGCTATGGGGTTTGGTGGTTAATTTGATGCCCATTTCTCGCGCCTGCTCTGGCACTGCATAGGCAAGTAAATACAACATCGCAAAGGGATCGTCTGTGGTCGGATGCCTAAAGGCAAGCATGTACCTTGCCTTCCCATTCTGAAATTTTTCGGTAGCTTCCACAAGGCGATCGATATAGCGGGTTTCAATCTGCTTGATCCCGCATTGCCAACGTAACCAGAAAGGTGTTAAAAGCCTGATGATTTTCAATATAAATTGATTGGCTTTCGGTGGATAAACTTTAAGGGGGGGTTGGACACGAGTCAGGTCTACTGCCATGATTTCCGATGTTTTGGTAGGAATATCGAATTATAGCTATAAGTAGCTGGGCATAATTAAAAAACAAATTCAAAACCTGTAATGCTTGCTGGGTATACGCTACAGGTTTTGTGTGAAGATCAGAACTCTAGCTGTTGGAGTTGTTGCGATTGTTCTTCTAGATGGATAGATAGGCGATCGCAAACTATTTCACAGAGCTTAAATAATACAAATTCCCAAAATGGCAACGCCATTTTGGGAATCTCAAAACCTTACTGGGTTTAGCGTTTAATTCACAAAAGTGTTGTCACACTTTCGTGAATTGGGATAACGTGAGTTCGGGACAATTTGCAACGGGCTTTGAGGAAGGGTTTGCTACGCAAACCCTTCCTCAAAGCCCAACGGTAAAAGCCTTGCTATGCAAAGCTTTTACCGTTGGGCTTTGAAAATTTGCCAGCTTAACCCGAACTATGGCTTACCCTTCATCCCCTAAATAAGCCTCGATCACAGCGGGATCGTTTTTGACCACTTCAGGTTGCCCGATCGCAATTAATTGTCCAAAATCCAAAACTGCAATGCGATCGCATAGCCCCATCACCAGCGGTACGTGATGCTCGATCAGTAAAATTGTTAATTCAAAGCGATCGCGCAGACTGCGGATAAAATCACTCAATTCTCCTTTCTCCTTGGGGTTCATCCCTGCGGCTGGTTCGTCTAGCAATAATAATTTGGGTTCGAGGGCGAGGGCGCGAGCGATCTCAAGGCGACGCTGATCGCCATAGGAGAAATTTTTGGCTTTAAAATCAGTGCGATCGCTTAGTCCCACTAGCTCCAATAATTCTAGGGCGCGATCGTAGGTTTGGCACTCTTCCCTTTGCGTTGGTGGCAAACCTAGAATGCCTTTAAATATACCCGTAGTACCGCTGAGATGACGCGCGATCGCCACATTCTCTAAGGCTGAAAGCTCACCAAATAGGCGAATATTCTGAAAAGTTCGAGCAATCCCAAATTTGGCAATCTGGTGCGGACGGAGATTGGTAAGTTCTTGCCCATTGTAACGAATCTTGCCACTGGTAGGCGCAATTAATCCTGTAATTGTATTAAACAGGGTCGTCTTACCTGCTCCATTGGGACCAATTACGCCGAAGATTTCATGTTCTCGCACATCAAAGGACACCTCGTTCACCGCCACTAAGCCCCCAAAGCGGCGAGTTACTTGTTGAATGGCTAAGGTGGGGCTATTTACATCCATAACAATTTTTTAATGCGGGTTTTTGATTTGTTTATGAGGGCTAAGTTTGACTTTATATAGCTATAGTAGAGTCACTTTTGAAATTGAAATATACAAATTGAATTCTCTAAGTAGCTAAGTACAGTTAAATATAAAACCCCAAAATCTATAGCGCATGCTGCGCGTGCGCTACAGGTTTTGATTCTGGGTTTTAATTATGCCCAGCTACTTATCTAACTTTATTTAATGCAGAAAATACAGAAACAGAAAAAACAAGTTTTTTGTCAAATGTTAAACTACCATGTTTGGAGCTGTCCTAATGAATGCAAGCACTGGTGTCAAGTTAAATTTTGCCGTGGTTGCGGGACTAGCGATCGCCGCAATCATGCCGATCCAAATCTCTGATGCTTCACCGCAATCAATCCCAACTAATTCATTTCCCCCTTCACCAGCATTCAAATTAGCAAAACTAAATAATCCATGGATCGCTTTTCAAAATGCGACCTTGCTAAGAGCGGTGATGTCAGCAGATCTTGCTTCATCAAAAGTGGCTTTATTGCGTGGAGCTAACCCCAATGCCAAAGATAAATATGGTGCAACCGTTTTAGTGATCGCCGCTAGCAAAAGTTATCTCGACATTGTCCAGCTTTTACTAGAGCACAATGCCGATATTAACGGTCGAGATCCTTTTGAGCGTAATGATTATTATCTGACTCCTCTTATGGCGGCAGTGAGAGAGCATCATATCGAAATGATAAATCTCTTTCTTGCTAAAGGAGCCGAAGTTAACGCATCCCCTGACGAGGGAGTTGCGTCTCTAGATATAGCAATAGAGAAAAATCATGCCGATGTAGTTAAAATCTTGTTACAAGCGGGTGCAAATCCTAACCACTATGCAATGGGGGCAACCCCAATCTATAGTGCTGCGAGGAAGGGATATACCGCAATTGTCAGCCTTTTAATAGAGTATGGGGCAGATATTAACGCTAAGGCTTATGGCAGCAGAGACACACCCTTGGAGATTGCGACATTGAACAAGCATCTTGCGGTGGTCAAGCTGCTAAAGCAGGCAGGCGCAAAACAGTAAGGCTTTAATGCAAAATTTCGATCGCCGTACCGCGTTGCAACAAGGGATAAATTTCATCGACATCTTTATTTTTGAGAGAAATACAACCCAGAGTCCAGTTAATCCTGCGATCGATCAACCAATCCTGTCCTTTCTCCACTCCATGAATACCAATCTCTCCCCCAATATCATCGAAGCCTTTCACTTCACCTCTAGCCTTAGCCAATGAAAACTTGCGCCAAGAATCAGGGGTGGGATAGTCCAACAAAATAAATTTTGACCATTCCGAATGATAGTAGAGATCTTTTACCTGAAACATCCCCTCTGGCGTGCGTTTATCCCCTTGTTTCACCTTGTCATCCTTGGGGTTACCTCCAAGCACGATCGCATAGGCTTTAATTGGCTTTTTTTGGTAGTAAACAGTTAGCTTGTATTTTGATTTTTCCACCACGATCGCGATCGCTTTTTTATCAAATTTTTTTAGATCGATGAAATTAGTAATCGACCGATTTTTGTTAAGCAATTCCTCACAATTTCCAAGGCAGGGGATCGCCTGAACAAACATCTCAGGATTAGCGATCGCACAGATACCCACGAAGCTTGCAAGCAGTGCCGTACAACTGAAAATTTTTAGCGATCGACGATCCATAGGCTGCATCTTAATTACTTTCCAAAGAATGATTAATGGAATTTAGTCAAGCCATCCCCCAATTTATCTTATACCAAAGCTCAAAATTCCATTAATCATTGTGGCGTAGCCATTTTGAGCTTTGAAAACCCTTATACCAAATCACAAAATGGCGTAGCCATTTTGTGATTTTAAAACCCTTAATTGGTTTGGTTTTTAATTCACGAAAGTATTGGCTCATTTCAGTGAATTGGGATAAATCCCAAAAGAGGGTTGCTGTACTCCGTGCGGCAAATCTCTTTGGGGCTATTTTGGCGATCGAGCGAACTGCTTGACTAATTTTTGCGGGATTTGCTTAACCCAACCTAAAAACTCTGGCGTAACGATCCCCTGAGGATAAAAGATCGTACCGATCACGATCAAAACGCCAAAAATGATTAATCGTCCATCCTTAAGAAATTGCGCTAACCATGGCGGCACATTAGAAATCCCCGCAACTCCACGTAAAGCTTCAGGCAAAGCCGTCAGCACAATACCACCGACCACAGGACCCCAAAACGTACGCGATCCCCCAATGAGGACAAAAGCTAAGAAAATAATACTGGCATCAAAGGTTCCCTGTCTTGCATTCCATGTATTCAAAAAATGAGCGCTGACCGCTCCCACCATCCCCGCTAGGCTTGCCGCTAAAGTAAAGGCTAAAACCTTGTAATAGGTAGGATTGATCCCCATCGAATCAGCAGCTAGTTCATCTTCACGAATAGCAATCAAAGCTCGACCTACCCGAATTTTTTCGAGCCGATACATAAAAGCCATACTTAATCCCAATAGGGGCAGGGCAATCCAGAGGTATTCTAAGGGTGACTGAAACGGTTGCGGAATGCCAAAAATGCCGACTGCACCGCCCGTAATATCGAGATTTAGGGCAACCACTCGCAAAATCTCGACAAAGGCAATTGTAGCGATCGCCAAATAAATCCCCCGAAGACGCAACACAGGAATGCCCAACATAACCGCGAGGAGCCCCGATATCAAACCTGCCGCCAGCATTTCCAGCAATACCCATACCACTGATAACGAGCCTGTCGTTGTTAAAATTTTGGTAGAAGCGATCGCCGCAATATAGCCTCCTAAAGCATAGAATCCTGGAGTCGCGAGGGACAATTGCCCAGCCATTAGGGGTAAATAAACAGAAATTCCTAAAATTGCGCCAAAAACTGCCGATACAAGCAAAAAGCCATAGGTATTTAGAAATTCAGTCATCATTCAGATTTGAATTGTTTTAAAGGCTAGTTTGAGCAATATATCCGATCAGGCGATTTCTTTAGTAAGCAGATTTTTGACAAACTTGATGTTCGCGACAACCTTTGCCCAACTTTGCCCAAAAATCTGTCAAAAAAATTACCTTAAATTTAAACCCTTGCCTTAATTAGCTATCATTAGTCAATAAGCAGCAAGGTCTTAAGATATCATTAAGAATTTTTGCCAATCAATTGGGTTTTAAGTAGCAAGCATCCTGCGATCGCTACTTAGAGTACAGAGGTTTTGACAATGGTTTCGACCAATCGAAAGACCTCAAAGACAATCTCACTCAAGGTTTTGCAGTTTTAATTTGTCATGAATCTATAAATGGCGAATCAAAACTGCTATAGCAACGCACAAATATCAACCCTTAGCGTTAATCTTCAAATTAAGATTTTTACGCAACCCCTTTTCATTATCAATTCTAGAGAGTACAAACAGTGGACATTCAAATTGGGCGCGGTAAAACTGCACGCAGAGCCTATGGCATCGACGAAATTGCATTAGTGCCAGGAGGTAAAACCCTCGATCCCAACGTTGCCGATACATTTTGGGAAATTGGGGGAATTCGCCGCGAAATTCCAATCATTGCCAGTGCAATGGATGGCGTTGTCGATGTCGATATGGCAGTAAAACTTTCAGAGTTAGGTGCATTGGGAGTTATCAACCTTGATGGCATCCAAACCCGCTATGACGATCCCACACCAATCTTGGAAAAAATCGCTTCAGTAGGTGTCACTGAGTTTGTCTCACTTATGCAAGAACTCTATGCTGAACCCGTCAAACCTGAACTGATTCAAAAACGCATCCGCGAAGTTAAAGAAAAAGGTGGTATCGCCTGCGCTAGCAGTATTCCTGTCAATGCTTTTAAGTATGGAGCGATCGCCGCTGAAGCAGGATGCGATCTCTTTTTCTTGCAATCCACCGTAGTTTCTACAACTCACATTGCTGCCGAAGGTCTAGTTTCCCTCGATCTCGCTAAATTCTGTAAAGAGATGCCCATACCCGTACTCATGGGTAACTGCGTTACCTACGATGTCACCCTAGAACTCTTACATGCAGGGGCTGCGGGTGTACTTGTCGGTATTGGACCGGGAGCTGCTTGCACTTCCAGAGGCGTACTCGGTGTAGGCATTCCCCAAGCGACAGCCGTAGCAGACTGTGCTGCGGCGCGGGAAGACTTTTTTAAGGAGACAGGTAAATATGTACCCATCATTGCTGACGGAGGCTTGATTACAGGTGGTGACATCTGTAAATCGATCGCCTGTGGAGCCGATGCTGTGATGATCGGATCTCCTTTTGCTAGAGCCAAAGAAGCTCCTGGACGAGGCTTTCACTGGGGCATGGCAACACCTAGCCCTGTCTTACCACGCGGAACCAGAATTCGGGTGGGCACTACAGGCTCCCTAGAGCAAATTTTGCGGGGACCAGCAGGACTAGACGATGGTACTCACAACCTTCTCGGCGCACTCAAAACCAGCATGGGAACTTTAGGCGCAGCAACTATCCGTGAAATGCAGCAAGTTGAGGTGGTCATTGCTCCTTCGCTCCTAACTGAAGGCAAGGTCTACCAAAAAGCTCAACAGCTTGGCATGGGTAAATAACGCTAAAGTTAAATAGGCAAGGCTCGCAATGCAAGCCTTGTTTATTTAATTTGATTTGATTTGATTTATAGCTATAGTCACTTGAATGAGGACAGATCAAACTCCAAGAATTGACTGGCGGCGCGAAGCGCCGCCAGTCAATTCTTGGAGTTTATGTCCTAGTACATTTGGCGATCGCTATAGTACCAATTCCCAAAAGTGTGGCTACACTTTTGGGAATTGCAAACCAAACCCAGCAAGGTTATACCAAATCACAAAATGGCGTAGCCATTTTGTGATTTGGTATAACCTTGTATAAGTACCTCGTATAAGTACCTCAGCATAATTAAAATCCAAATCTAAAACCTGCGGTGCAGGTTTTAGGGTTTTATATTTAATTAAGCCCCTTTACTTATTTAATTTTAGTTATTTAACCTTGTTTGGCTTATTTAACTTTAGTTTGGAAGAAAGTCCACCAACAGCAGAATTACGTTAAAAATGGCTTTTATAATAGTGTTTTCTGAGCTTAATAAGTACCCAGCATAATTAAAATCCAGATCTAAAATCTGCGGTGCAGGTTTTAGGGTTTTATATTTAATTAAGCCCCTTACTTATGCGAATCATCTCCTGAGAATATTGACTGCAAAAAATAATTGGGCAATACTTAAAGTCATATGCCAAAGATACTTCTGGTAGAAGATAATGAAATGAATCGCGATATGCTGTCGCGAAGATTGACGCGCCGAGGCTTTGAAGTGATAGTTGCAGTTGATGGTGCGTCTGGTGTCAAGATTGCCGAATCAGAACTGCCAGATCTAATCGTTATGGACATGAGCCTGCCCATTTTAGATGGGTGGGAAGCCACAAAGCGCTTAAGGCAAATACCCACAACTCAAAATATTCCGATTATCGGATGTTCGGCTCATGCAATGGTTGGCGATCGTGAAAGGGGGATTGAAGCTGGATGCGATGATTACGATACGAAACCTATTGAATTTTCACGGCTATTGGGGAAAATTGAAAGCTTGTTAAAAGAATATGCCAGACCTTAATGAATCTAAGTTGCTAATTATTGATGATGAACAAATGAATCGGGAGATTCTCTATCGCCATTTAAGGAATTTAGGATACCCCAACATTACAATGGCAGAGAGCGGCAAAAAGGGCTTAGAAATAGTTGCTAACCAACCAGTTGACCTGATATTACTAGATATGATGATGCCCATGCTTAATGGGCTAGAGGTACTGACCTATCTAAAAGAAAACCCTGATTGGCGCGTAATTCCCGTAATAATCATTTCTGCATTAGATGAGAAAGAAATGATGTTAGCCTGCATTCAAAAGGGGGCGGAGGATTATTTAATTAAACCCTACGATCGCGTTCTGCTTAGAGCTAGGGTAAGTGCCTGTATTGAGAAGAAAACCCTCCATGACCGAGAGGTCTTAAACAAGCAAAAACTAGAAGCTGCTTACCAAGAACTAGCTGCGGCATATCATGAATTAGAAGTTGCGAAAATTGAGTTAGAAGCATTATCCCATCGCGATGGATTGACGGGTATTGCCAATCGTCGTTACTTTGATACAGTCCTAGAAAAAGAATGGAGTGCGGCCTATAGGGAAAAGAAATGTCTATCACTCATCTTATTTGATATAGACTATTTTAAGAAATATAATGATACCTATGGACATTTAGCAGGGGATGACTGTCTTCGTCAGATTGCGACTGCGGCTGCGCAGGTAATTAGGCGACCGAGAGATACATTGGCAAGGTATGGCGGAGAGGAATTTGCGGTCATCTTGCCCGACACTAACTCATCGGGTGCAGAGTTTTGCGCCACAAAAATTCTTACAGCCATTGAAAGTCTGGATATCAGCCATACTTCTTCGCCAATCTATCCCTATGTTACGGCTAGTTTGGGAATATCCACTATCAGCCCGCATCTGCAAGCTTTTACATCGCAGCAATTAATTAAAGAAGCTGACTTAGCACTATATGAAGCAAAACGAGAGGGGCGAAATCGCGCTAGAGTCTGGTCGGCAAAAGCATAGTAAATATAGTAAACATAATGGTTAATAAACATGGAAGTGCAAAATTTTCAAGTATTAATTGTTGATGACAATGAAATAAATCGCGATATGTTAGCAAGACGCTTGCATCGCCGAGATTTTCAGATATCAATGGCAGTAAATGGGCGCGAAGCCATAGAAATGGCTCAAAAAAATCTCTACGATTTAGTTCTGCTGGACATTATGATGCCTGAGTTGGATGGATATGCGGTTCTCACCTATTTAAAAAAAGACTCAAGATTGCGGGATATCCCTGTAATTATGATTTCTGCGATCGAAGAAATGGGAAGCGTAATGAAATGTATGGAGATAGGAGCTGACGACTATTTGACTAAGCCCTTTGATCCAGAAATGTTAAAAGCGGCGATTAATCGTTGCTTACCCGATCGCAGCAAGACACCAACCACGCCGATAATTCCAGAACGCCCAATTTCAAAATTGCCTAATTCTAATTTCGTTGAGTCCAATACCCAAATCTCTGAACTGAAATTACCAGAAGATACTACCAATGGAAAATTAAATAACGTCCTTAGTCTTGACGAAGTCGTGCATCGGATTATGCAGACTGGGACAATTAGTCGCAAAGGGTATCTCTACTTTAGCAAAGCAATTTTTAATACCTTATTTGAGAATTCAGGTTTAACTGACCAAGAGGTATACCAAATTCGCTCTGTTTTTGAAGCAATTCAATCAAGACAGGTCAAGGTCGTTGATTTTTCTAGCAATAAAATTTGATTGAGAACCTGACATAAGTACGGTATTGCAATAAATCAAAATCTAAAAGAATAGTAATAATCCTTTGTGTCATTACTACTCTTTTAGATTTTATGCCCCAATCAAAACTTACATTGCTACAAAAGTAACAATATTGCTACGCAATATTGGAAAATTATTGGAAAATATTATTTAAAAATATTATTTAAAAATGTTTGTTATTGCGAATTATGCCCCACCAACAAAACGGACATTGATCGACGCTAGTTAAGAATTTAATATGAATTCTTGGTAAGTAGCAAAAGCATTTATAAAATAAAAAAGATATAAACAAATAAAATGCGAATAAAAAAATCCTTCATCCACTATCAAAATTATTAAGAAATGTATTTCAAGAAATTCAACTGATAAGTATAAATACTTATACTCTTGGAACTAAAACTTAAGTGTAAAGAAATGATTAAGCGATCCCCAAAATGGCAAAATTTCTTGCAAAATAATATTATTCAAACGGAACCAGCTTATATATAGGTTCTGAATTTAAATAACAACTTAATAAAAAGCAAAAAATAAGCGATCCCAGATGAGTAAGTGCTAGCTTCACTACTCTCTGAATGATCGCTTATTTTTTTATTTGTTGATAGTTTGGCTTGAAAAATATGAGGTGGAGATTGCTTTAAATGGTTAGCCCTATTGGGTCTCAGCAAAAGCGATCGCCATAATTCCCGACGGTTGACAATAAGTATTTAGACTCAGATTAAACTTTTCAAACAGATTATAAAGAAAATATTAAGCGATCCCAATTTTTGCACTCTATCTAAGAGAATATACTCATTCAAACGGAATCGGCTTATTTAAAGATTCTGAATTTCAATACCAATTTAAGAACAATTTACACAAACAAGCGGTTTGTTCCCTATAGGTAATTTTACCTTCGCGGAGCAAACCGTTTGTTTTATCGAGTTTATTACAGGATGGGCAGGAGCCTAACCTGATTTTTAACAGTAGGTCAGTAAGGATTTACCAATAATTAAATTTTATATAAAAATCTTGTTTAAGTTTTTTATATAAAAAAGTAGCTAAAGTATATTCATCGTAAAAGTTAATTTCAAAGGGAAATTTTTGTCTGACATCATCAAGCTTTATTCCCAAAGGATGAGTGGTGGCGCGAAGCGCCACCACTCATCCTTTGGGAGTTTGATTTGTCTTGGCTATCTCATACCAAAGCTAAAAATGGCGTAGTCATTTTTAGCTTTAAAAATTCTTACTGGATCTGGTTTTTAATTCACAAAAGTGTTGTCACACTTTCGTGAATTGGTATAAACCCCAAAGAGACTGTGGCGCACGCGCAGCGTGCGCCACAGTCTCTTTGGGGTTTTATATTTAATTGTGCCTAGCTATATAGCAGTAGCAATATATATGATGTAGAGACTGTAACTAAGATAAGTATTTGATTAGTTAGCTGCTCATTGAGTAGCTGGGCATAATTAAAAACCAGAGTCAAAACCTGTAGCGCAGCCTGCGCCATAGGTTTGGGGATTTTATATTTAATTGTGCCAAGCTACTTACATTACCAAACTATCTACTTGCGAGTTGGAAATCTATTCGTGGAAAGATTTAATATCCGCACTGTTATTGAAGGATATACTCAAGGCTATTTTTTGATGTCAGAGGGTGATGGTCAACCGATTGAGTGGTACTACACCAACAGTCGTACCCTGATCCCCCTCGATCAGCGCTTTCGTTATCCTAAGTCTTTGCAACGTGTACTTAACCAAAATCGGTTTGAGGTGAGGATCGATACAGCCTTTGAGCAGGTGGTTGATGGCTGTGCCGATCGCGAAACTACTTGGATCTCAACGGAATTACGATCGCTATATAGCAATTTGCATCAGGCTGGCTGGGCGCATAGTTTTGAGACATGGCAGGGCGATCGCTTGGCGGGAGGCATTTTGGGCATCGCGATTCGAGGAGTATTTATTGGCGAATCGATGTTTTTTAAGATTCCTGATGGCTCCAAAGTGGCAATGGTAAAATTGGTAGAACATCTGCGATCGCAGGGGTATGGTTTATTTGATGCCCAGTTGATGAATCCCCACCTCGAACGCTTTGGAGCCTTTGAAACTAACGACGAAACTTATCAAAAATTACTACAGGCTGCTTTGCAAAGGGCTTGTAACTTTAGGGTTTGAAATAAGATATTAAGTGTAGCTAAAGCCTAAAAGCCCTGCCGTCCACTGTGCAGATAGTAGAAGCTTTAGGTAATTTACTGAAACTAACAGCTAAGGGTAGTACGAAACAATGCCAATTCTTACCTGCTGGGCAATACCTGAAATGTGAGGTGAAAAAAGTTTGTGCCAGAACTACATCAAGTTGGGGAGATCGTCCGATTGCGTTATTGTATTACGGACATCCTAGGGCAGGGTGGCATGGGCGTTACTTATGCGGCGATCGACGAGCAAACAGGCGATCGCGTAGCCCTCAAAGCCCTATCATTTCGACGGATCAATGACTGGAAAGTGTTGGAACTATTTGAACGGGAAGCGAGGGTACTCGCTCAACTCGATCATCCTGCCATTCCCCGCTATTTGGACTATTTTCAGGTTGATAGTGAGCGAGATCGCGATTTTTATATCGTGCAGCAGTTGGTGGAGGGGAGATCCTTAGCACAGGCGATCGCTGAGGGATGGCATGGGAGTGAGGAGGATATTCTGCAAATTAGCAAGCAAATTTTGGAGGTGTTGATCTACCTCCATGAACTCAAACCGCCAGTTATTCATCGGGATATCAAGCCGCAAAATATTATCCTTCAGGCTGACCGCAAGATTGCGCTAGTGGATTTTGGGGCAGTGCAAGATACCTATCGCAACACACAACTGGCGGGCAGTACTATCGTCGGTACCTATGGCTATATGCCGCCCGAACAGTTTCGGGGCAAAGCCGTTCCCGCTACCGATCTATACGCTCTCGGCGCAACGGTTTTATTTTTATTGACAGGGCGATCGCCTGCCGATTTACCTGAAATTAGATTCAAAATTAATTTCCGTGATGCCGTAAATATTTCCCCCCTCTTTGCCGATTGGCTCGACCGAATGATCGAACCTGCGATCGAAGATCGCTTTAGTAGCGCAAGACAGGCTCTTAAGTTTTTAAATAAGGATGATATGTCATCATCCTTAGCTTCATCCCTTAATGATATGTCGTCATCCCTAGCCGCATCCCTTAATGATATGTCGTCATCCCTAGCTTCATCCCTCGAAAATCGGATTAAGGCTATTGAGACGAAGCAATTACTCCATCATGATCGCGCTGATCGGGGCTATCAATATCCCAAACCCCTCGGCAGTCGCATTAATTTGAAGAAGACCGATAGTATTTTAGAGATTGATATTCCTCCTGCGGGTTGGCATGGAGAGGGGATCAGCATCTTAATATTTGCAATTTTTTGGAATGGATTTATTCTTTTCTGGACATCCATGGCGCTTAAGCTTAGGACTGAATTGTTTGCCCTATTCTCCATTCCATTTTGGATTATTGGTCTTGGCATGACCTATGCAGGCTTATCGTTTTTGTTTGGTAAGGTGCGATTAGTCATTGGCGATCGCAATTTTAGGATTGATTGGGACATGCTAGGAATCAAGCGTCACGTCCAAGGCAAAACCCAAGATCTGCGACAGATCGAGCTAAAAAGTTCCTATGAAATAAACAACCAACCAGTAATGGAGTTACGCATCAATCAAGGTATCTATACGCATAAATTTGGTTCGGGGCTGAGTCGTCCAGAGAAAGAGTGGCTGCTACAGGAAATTAATGGTTTCTTAGAAACATGGCGATCACGACATTAACCCTAACTAATACCAAGTTAAGAAATGGCGTAGCCATTTCTTATAGCTATAGCTGTCGCCAAGTGTATTAGGACATAAACCCCAAGAATTGAGATGCGGCGCGAAGCGCCGCATCTCTAAACCCAATAGAGAGATGCGGCGCGAAGCGCCGCATCTCTCTATGTTTTTACGTGGAGTTATACTGACGGTAGCCCCACCTTGCAAAGAATATGTCAGATCCCTCCAGCCCCCCACTAACAACTCGCGATCGCTACAATATTTTCGTTGATCGCATCATTATCAATATCGAAAATGGCAAGCTACTATCCAAAGAACATGTCTATCGCATTCTCAGTGAGAGTTTAGAGGCGGGAACTGGGGAAATATTTGAACGGGCTTTAGAAGAACATGCCAATCTATTACAGGCAAATTTTGACGCTCAAAGCGATGAAGTAAAACAGGCAAAAGCAAAACAAAAGCTACGCGCCATGCAGATTCTCCAAGATGCATGGGAACAGTGGCAAAAAAACTATCAAATTCAGGATGCCTGCGCGAGAGGGATAGACAATATTCTCAAGGTCGAGCCACAGGAGCGTCTTGCCGCTTTAATCCAAGTTCTCGATCCTAACCAGATACCTGTTTTTGAACGCCCACATATTCAATATCTTGCGCAATTGTTGCAAAAAAAAGCGGAAACCCTAGCCGATGATGCGGAAGCATTCGCTCTGCGGCAATTTGCGATCGGGCTTAATCGAGGATTGGAATCCTTTGACCGTTTGGAGGGATACCTCATTAGTTGGTTATACGAGTCCCAGAAGCAGGTGGGATTTGAACGAACTAAGGCGATTAGTCCATGGCATAGTTGGGCGTTACAAACTGCTAGTCCCCTGCCTCGCGATCTCTTTTCGGGACAGGCGAGTAACCAATCAGCGGCTGAGATCGCCAAAGCTCAACGGAGCCTCGATCTCAGTGCATGGGTCGAATTAGCAATTCTGCTTCAGTATTTGCAAAATGGGTTGGTGCATTGGTTCGATCGACAACCCTACGATGCTCAAGCAGGGATGCATATGACGGGAATTACCTTTATTTCCTTTGCGATGATCTGGGGTGAACTTAGTAGTGGTTTTCAAAATTCGGCTCTAGCGGAGAGCGATCGGCAATCTCTAGCCAAGATCTGCTTTCGTATGAGTTTACAAACCCTCCGAACCTTTGCCCAAAGGGAAAACTTCCCCCTCTATGGAGGAGTATTTGCTTCCTTTGCTGGGGAGAGTTTTCGCGAAACCATTAGCTATCTCGATCAGCCCTTAAAAGAAGCCAAAAATACCGAGGAAAAGGCAAGAATTCTCACGGTTTTAGGTTATTCACAATTTTGGATGGGGCATCAGCAGCAGGCGATCGCCCTTCACCAAGAAGCATTAACCCTAGCCCGTCAAGTTGACGATCGCCGCTGTGAAATTGCTAATCTCAATCACCTCAGTCGGATTAGCTTGATCCAAAAAGATTTTCATACCAGTGAAGCCCAAGCGCAGCGGGCGGTAATTTTGGCGAGGCAAAATGGCGATCGGCAAGGAGAAGCTAATGCTCTAGCTAATTTGGGCTATAGCGAAGTCATGCTTGCGAGGCAGCAGGAGGTAATTACACCCGCCGATCTAGAAACACCGATCGCCCATCTAGAAAGAGGACAGCATCTATCGGAGAAGTTGAACGATCTCCAAAATCAGTCGCTTTGTTGGGTCGGGCTAGGTAGTGCCTATGTGGCGATCGAGCAACCCAGCCAAGCGCAGATCGCCTTAGAGAAGAGCTTAACCCTAACGCAAAGGATCGGCGATCGCGATTTACAAGCCCTGAGCCATGCCTATCTCGGTGAAACCTACTATCAACTCCATCAATTAGAATCGGCAACCTATCACGCCTGTTTAGGAATGTATTTGCTGGAGCAACGCCATAGCAAAGCATGGCAACAATCGGCGGCTTTGGTGATAATTTTGCAGGGCAAGTTGGGGGAGGCTAGTTTCACTAATATATTGCAGCAGCAGCGATCGCATCTAATTAGTCAAATCGGCGTTGATGGGTTCGATCATTTGCCTAATTTAATCGAGCGCTATCGAAAGGGAGAATAACCAAAGCCCCAAAGATTAAGGACGGCGCTTCGCGCCGCCCTTAATATAGCATCCCAAAGATGAGTGGCGGCGCGAAGCGCCTCCACTCATCTTTGGGATTTTAATTTTTCTAGACTAACAGTAGCTTCATCCAATATAAATCGAGCTGCGTAAACCCTATAGAACGAGTTAATGGAAATAGTCATGTCAAAGCGAAGTTTTTATGTGTGTTGTTTTGGCTTCGGGAGTCTCGCGATCGCTGCTTTTTTTCTTAACTCTATTTCTAATGTCACGGCGATCGGGTCTGAACCGAGAACAAGTTTAGTTTCTACTGATGTTTCTAGCGATCGCGAGCAGGGGAAAATGACAGCCGTATTTGCGGGTGGATGCTTCTGGGGAATGGAAGCGGTATTCGAGCATTTGCAAGGGGTTTCTAACGTGGTTTCTGGCTATTCAGGTGGAACCGCCCAAACCGCAAATTACGAAACCGTTGGTTCGGGTCAAACTGGACATGCGGAATCAATAAAAGTTACCTACGATCCATCTCAAATTTCCTACGAAAAACTGCTTCAGATCTACTTTTATGTGGCTCACGACCCCACCCAGCTCAATCGGCAAGGTCCTGATAGTGGCTCACAATATCGCTCGGCAATATTTTTTGCCAATGAGAAACAGAAACAAATTGCTCAAGCCTATATAGATAATCTCAATAAAAACAAAGCCTTCTCCAAACCGATTGTGACAAAGTTAGAGCCTTTACAGGGCTTTTATGCGGCGGAGGACTACCATCAAGACTTTATCGCCCACAATCCCAACTATCCCTATGTGGTCATTAACGACCTCCCCAAAGTCGCCCAGCTCAAAAAGCAATTTCCTGAAATGTATAAGTAATACCAAATCCCAAAAGTAAAAGCCTTGCTACGCAAGGCTTTTACTTTTGGGATTTGAGAAAGGGTTGGCGGAGCAAACCCTTTCTCAAATCTCACGTTAATACCAATTCCCAAAATGGCAACGCCATTTTGGGAATCTCAAAACCTTACTGGGTTTGGTGTTTAATTCACAAAAGTGTTGTCACACTTTCGTGAATTGGTATAAAAAAGGTGGGTGGCGGCGCTTCGCGCCGCCACCCACCTAATATCTACAAATCCCGATGGGTAAAAGCCTTAGCATTTGCCCCTGCATAGGTTGCGACGATATGCCCGTCGCCCACCAGCCGATACTTATAGGTAACTAGTCCCTCTAATCCCACGGGGCCGCGAGGTGGCATTTTATTGGTACTAATGCCGACTTCTGCGCCAAAGCCATAGCGGAAACCATCCGCAAATCTGGTAGAGCAGTTGTGGTAAACCCCCGCAGCATCAATATCGCTCGTAAAGATATCAGCGATCGCCAAATCCTCGGTCACGATCGCTTCGGTATGTTTTGAGCCATAGGTGGTAATGTGGGCGATCGCTTCTTCTAGGGAATCGATAATCTTAATGGATAGAATCAAATCACAATATTCCGTTGACCAGTCGGACTCAGTAGCAGGACTGACATCGATTATGGTTCGGGTGCGATCGCAACCTAGAAGTTTCACGCCACGCTCCTGCAAGGCAGAGGAAGCAAGGGGCAGAAACTTAGAGGCGATCGCCTGATTTACCAATAAAGTTTCGATCGCATTGCAGGCGGCAGGATATTGGGTTTTGCTATCTACAGCGATCGCTACGGCTTTGTCCAGATCGGCGGCGGCATCCACATACAAATGACAGACTCCATCGGCATGACCGAGTACGGGAATATGGGTATTCTCTTGGATATAGCGAACAAATTGATTGGAACCTCTGGGAATAATCAGATCGATTAATTTATCCATCTTTAAGATGGCAAGGGTTTCGGCACGGGTGGTCAATAGTTGCACCACTTGGGGCGATACTCCGCCTTGTTTGGCAAATAATTCGGCTAAGGCTTGATGCATCACCGTAGCGATCGCTTCACAGGAATGTACTGCTTCGCTCCCACCTTTGAGAATTACGCCATTGCCCGACTTAATGCCTAGAGCTGCAATTTGGGTAACCGCATCGGGACGCGCCTCAAAAATTACGCCAATTACGCCCAAAGGACAGGACAATCGTTCTAAAATCAGCCCTTTATCCAGTTCGCGATGAATTTGGCGATCGCCAATGGGATCGGCAAGTCTAATCACATCGCGCACCCCTGCAATCATCCCTCGAATCTTGTTTGCATCTAACTTGAGACGGGCTATCAAGGCGCTCGGTAATTGGTTGGCAGCGGCGGCGGCAAGATCCTTTTGGTTGGCTGCCAAAATTGTTTCGGCATGTTGTTCTAAGGCTAAGGCGATCGCTTCTAAGGCATCATTTTTAGAAGCTGTTGGCAATTTAGCTAGGGCGATCGCTGCCTTGCGAGTGCTTTGGATTGCCCCTGCAAGATCCTTGAACAGATCTTTTGACAAATCTATAGATACATTCCCAGACACGTTAATCTCTATTGCTTTTGTAGATTATTACTTTTCGTAGATTGAGGTTTTGGCTTAGAGCTTTGCTAAATCGAGACTAAGCAAACTACTGAAGACCATCCTCCTATCCTATCTCAGTTTGCAAATGAACGAATATCTCCTTCAATGCGACTCATCAAATCACCATAAATGAAAGCCCTCTAGCGAGGTTCCTTTTGTGATTGGGAAAATGAAAAAGCGATCGCTCCTAAATCTAAAAAAATATTGATCGCCTACATGTTTTTAAAACACCGATAGCTTGGTCGTTGGGTTTGAGCTTTTCTATGATCAACAGGCTCGGCATGAAGCGCAGTAGATCACGAAACTGAAGCGTTTAATCGCTATCCAAGAACACAATGAAAATGATCGTATCCTACTAATTTTAGAATTCCTCATTAGGGTTATAATAAAAACTGAAAGGTCTTCCATTTCTCGTATCTCTAAGCGATTGAGAGAAGTCATCTGCGATGATGTCAGCATTATGTTGAAGCCAGATTTGCTCAAACTCATCGCAAAACTCATGAACACCGACTTCATCACCACCTGCTTCATAAAACTCCACCAAAGTCATTATCATTTTTGTGAGGCTACTATAGGTTATTAAAGCTTCTTCAGGAAGTGATTGGATATGCATATACACTATTGGGCAAGTCTCATTCTCTCGGATATCAACCAGAAGGTAGCTATCACCATCTCGATAAAAAACAGGAAACCATGAGTATTTAAAACAAGTGTAAGGATTAGAAAAATCATAGCCGTGTAGATCAAAACTATATTTTTCTATAGCATCCTCAAGAGGCAGGAAAACTCTACAGTCAAAAATCTCCAGATCGATGTCATAGCCAAAGCCTTTAGAATTAATGATTTTCATCGCTCCTTTTGAACCATATTTTTGTCCATTTCGCCATTGATAAAGTTCATATAACTCTTCGGGAAATTGAAAAGGAAGTGACTTTATCTTTTCTGTTATCTGATCGCGAGTAAGACCATTATTTAGAAGGATGATTCCATCTGGATATTTACTTTGAATCCATACACTAAGTCTATTAAGAAATTGCGTTAGTAGTGTCATATCTTATTTACAGATGTTTGTTTATGTAAGGAATCAGATGAAGCTTGATTTTACTCAAAAAATTCATTTACTAAATATAACTAAATATAAGGGACTCAGTTGCCCTTTTTAACTAACTTCACCTACTTAACCATATGAGCGAATATTTTACTTGGTTTAATTAGCAGACCTGTTGAGAAACAAAATCAATGTTTAGAGGTGATTTTACTCTTTCCATCTGTTTTTAAGAAGCGTCACCTATCCCCTATCTTTAGTCTTTTTTATTCCTCTTTTCCAAGAATCTTCTAGTCTGGGTGGAGAAATTAAATATTCTTTCACATTTTCTAGAATGTCATTTGTAGTTCGCCCACTCAGCCAAGCTCTCAGCGCTGCTCCAGCTACCTTAAAGCAGTTTACTAAAGCTGAAAACAGAATGTCGCCACCCTCGAGCAACAGGAACTCCCACCGATTCTTTCGTCCCCTTTGAAGAATATAACCTGAGCGCGATTCAGAATTAGCACCATAATCATCTAGCCCGTGAACTGCTCGGTAAGATTCAAACCCATCTGAGTATACATCTTGCAGAAAATCGAGCTTCTCGGCTTGCTCAGGTATTTGTCTTTCCTCCTCACTGACTGGAAATGGCCAAAATTGATAATCATTTGTACTAGTCACATTCAATCTCCAATTCTCGTCGCTAAGATATTCCAACTTGATCTTAAACCTTATCTCAAAATATGCGATCGCCTACTCATGACTAGAAAGCGATCGCTATCAATCGGACATTCCTGATCGCCTAAAACATCATCTCAAAATCTGCGATCGCCTTTACAATCACAAAACCCAACAAGCGATCGCCCTCAAACGATAAACTCCTGATCGCCTAAAACATCATCTCAAAATTCCTGATAGTTCTCAAATGGTAATGGACAGTTAAAGAGTGATCAACATATTTGAGTCTTTTTTGTAGGCATGAAATGAGCATTTCAACACCTATCCCCGCTTAGCTGACTAATGCCTCTTAAAATATCTTCAAAATAGCCATACCCATCTAAGAGTGAATGTATTTCTTCCAATGTGTTATAACTTTCTCCCTCTTCATGTAGTTTCTTTCTTACTTCTTTAAATAATACCCCTTCCCAAATCCTATTATCTGCATTTGTCGCAGGCTTCCAAGATTGATCTGGTAAATATATAGCCATCGTGGAACCAAATACATTAGCAATTGTAGAGATGATATTTTTCCATACTGAAGAAACTTGCTTATTAGTTAGAAATGTATGCCACCTTATAGGGGAAGTTAGTGAAATAGTATCATTGAAGAATGAAATCGTTAATACTTCTGATATTGTAATTCCTGCACCTAAAGAATCTATCCATTCTGCGAAGGAAATTCCTTCAAATATGGGATCATAGTCCCACTTCCAAATTGCATCTTCGGGTAAGATAATAAGCTCAGAGAGTAAGGGAAATACTATTGAGTTAAGATTCTCAATCTTTTCTTTCAGGCTTATCCTATCTTTCAAATTAGAATCCATAATTGTTAGAACATCTGTTCCCATAAATTTTCTCTCTTCATTAACGTCGATTAAGTGGACTTATACTTTGAGCTGCTCTAGAAGTGTCTGAGTACAATCTAGAGTTACCAGATTCATCCTGAAATATTACTATTACTCTTTGTTTGCTATTGGTATTTGTAAAAACATTTTTAACTGCACTTGCAATTTCAGAAGCGCTGAACTGATTCGGACGAAGAATGATTGCTACATTAGGTGCTTGTGCTTTCTTGATCTTTTGAGAAAGTTGTTTAATGCTTTTAGAATCAATAGCTTGTTTAAGTTCTAACTTCTTCCCTAAATATTCTATTGTGTAGTCAGGAGTCCGAACACCCTGAGTTCTATTTCCCGACATACTTCCTACATCTTTACGTCTTACGATGTCTACACCATAAGTCTTAGCTACTGCTCCGTAGGCTGCACTCTTTAAATCTCCAGTGTATGCGTAATTATAGGTAAAACCAGACAGTGCTCCAACTACAGATGAAATTGCACTAACTTCAAGAAGGCTAAATTCACCACTCGGATCGATCGCATTGACAGGATTACCATGAGTATAGCCATAGCGATTGAGAGAAAGCGGATTATTCATAACGCCTTCAAACCTATCCCTCTGAGTAAAGCGCCCGATATCCGTACTGTAATATCTATCCCTTAGATAATAATCACCGAGATTCTTATCAAACTGCTCACCCGCATAGAGATAACTATTGACCGTCGTACCCGTCGAACTAGATAGATTCCCATAGGCATCATAATTATAGGTATCCGTCACCATTCCACTCGCATCCGTCAACGCCCTCGTACTGCCCAAACCATCGTAAACATAGAACGACTTCGTACCATTCCTATCCTGAGAAATCAGATCGCTACCAAACACATAGGAAACTTGCACAGTACCACTAGGCGCATACTCCGCTAACACCTGAGCATAATTGCGATTCTTATCCACCAAGAACCTCGTCTCCACACCATTCACCGTCTGCGATACGCGGATACCAGAATAGTCATAATCATAGATAGTACTCGTACCACCACCCTCAGTCGCTTTTAACCGATTCTCTGCATCCCAAGTATAGGTAGTCGTCACACCATCCAATGATGAAGGAATCTGTCATCACTTTTAAGATTATCGGTACAGTTTTATCGGTTTGATAATTAGGCTTTTGGCGATCGCTTTGTTTTTGATGATTTTGGTGGTTGAGCTTTTTTGGCTGAAAGTTTTTGTAGCTTTTGGATTTGTTTGAGAGTTAGTCCTGTAAATTGGGCAATTAATTCTACAGAAATGTTGGAACTCATCATGTTTAGCGCTATCTGATTCGCTGTTTCAGCTATACCTTCAGCCTTGCCTTCAGCTTTGCCTTCTAGTAGAATTTCTTGATAAATAACTGATTCTTTCATGATTTCGCTCCTTAAAAGTCTTTGGATGATCTCTTTATTTAGGGCTATACCCGATATTATAGCTGTCGATGCGGCGACGTTGCTTTGTACTTGTTTATCGGTAATATTTTCGATTTGTTTGGCAACTTGTCTTAGGGTTTCTGTGGGATTTTCGGTTTTTGTTAGTACAGCGAAGGGAAAGAGTCCTTGGTATTGCTGAAATATTTCTGTGGGCTGTTCCCATAGTCTGATGACGTTAAATTCATGGTTTAGCGCTCCAATACTAAAGGTCGTTTCATGGACTAGGGGAGATTGACTGGGGGTGAGGTAGATAACGACTTGATGTATTTGTCTTTCTGGGAATTTACGATATAGTCGTAGTCGATAGTCAGCCATGCGGAAGGGGATATTTTGATTTGCTTCGGTCTGAAATTCGATATGCAGAATAATTTTGGTCGATTCGAGAAATATCACGGAGTCGGCGCGAATTGGTTCGACTGAGAGTTCCGAGGGTTCGATTTTGGTTAGGGCGATCGCTTCGCCCAATATCCAACTGGCGAAGTCTCTGGAAAAGCTTTCGGCTAAGAATTTGCAAATATTATCGATCATTTTGGGATTCTATCATTTACCGATCGCCTGCTCATGGATAGAAAGCGATCGCCTTTACAATGACAAAAACCAACAAGCGATCGCCTAAAACATCATCTCAAAATTCCTGATCGCTATCAAATGAAAAAAACGATCGCTTTTTTAGGATGAAAAAGCGATCGCAGTGATTAGCAGCATAAGTGGAGCTATTGGTACGATATTCAACAAGTCTAAAACACTACCCAGAAATTTGCTGCATTACGGGAATTACATTTGAGGTGAGCGCTCAACTCAGAAATAATTGACACTATTAATCCACGATTTCACTACAAACATATGGAATTCTCAAAAATGCATCGCATTAGGAATCTCTCGTATCACTAGATTGTAGCCATATATAATCACCCTTAGTATTAATATATCCTAGTTTTGAGCCAATTTTTACTTGGGCAATTCCTCCATAAAAATTGCCAGCAAAATCAAATATTGGATTAATAACCATTTTCCCTGCTCTATCAATATACCCAAATTTACCATTGCTTCTTGCAACAGCAATTCCTTCAGAAAAATAAACTGGTTCGCTAGATGGGGATTTTGCAATAATTCTTCCACTCTTATCGATGATGTACAATTGTTCATCTATTCGTACCGTAGCAATTCCTTCAGAGAATGAATACGCTTCATCGAATTGTGGCTTGATAACCATCTGCCCATTTGTATTTATATATCCATAGGATTTTTTCCCAAAGAAGTAATCAGGTACAGCTGCTAGTCCATCAGAAAAATCAGGGAGAAACTCATAAGAGTCAAAAGGGAAAGCTTGCTTTCCATTGTGATTAATATAAAAATATCGGAAGAGAAAGTTATAATAAAAGAAACCTCTTTCTCTAACACTCACTGGAGTTAGTCCATTCTGAAAAGATCCAGTTTCACTAAACTTAAATCCAATTACTACATTACCTTTCTGGTCAATAAATCCTCTACCCTCATTCTCTCGGTTAATACTACTTGCTGAGGCTAAACCTTCAGAAAAATTATCTATATCCCTAAACTTTTCTAGCCCAATGAGATGTTCGCCATCAGCGTCAATATACATCCACACATGTTTAATTCTTACTTTTGTAAAATCACTATAAAAACTTAAGACTTCGTCAAATTTTGGCTCAATTATAATTTCACCATCAGGATTAATAAATCCCCAAAAATCCCCAATTTTGACTGCTGCCCTATTCCTCTTGAATTCCTCAGCTTTCGCAAATATGGGTCTAATTTTAATTTCTCCAAATTTGTTGATATAACCCCATTTCCCATTTGACTCGATAGGATAGAGGTATTGAAAAATTATTGGGATTTCTTCTGTTTTGACTAGTGGATTTACATTGATAATCGAAGGTTCTATTTTATTAAAAATATTACAACTAATCAATAAGAATAAAATCATTACTGTAAGAATAAATTTTTTTGCCATCTCTTTTTTGTCATTTCTTAGTATGCTCTCACTACTATGCTTAGCACTGGTCAGATAATAGGGGGTGGATTCTGAAATGCCCATTTCATGCCAACAAAAAAGGCGCAAATATGTCGATCACGCTTTAGCTGACTAGTATCCGCGATGACTTAAAACAGTATTAATAGCTTGCTCTCCAATTTCTGCATTGTACTTTAACCAAACTTGTTGATATGCTTCTGAAAATCTCCTCACTCCCTCAATATCTTCACCTGATTCATAAAATTCTGCATGAGTCCGCATCATATTTGTCAAACTAGAATATACAGCAAATGTACTTGATACTTCAAGATGTGAAGAAGGATCGAAATATAGTAAATAGCCATTAGATGTATTTAGTACAAGATACTCTTCATCTTCATAAGTAAAAAGTATTAACCAATTACTATCAAAATTTGCACATTTTCTTGCAACAGCGCTTTGAAGAGGTAAAAATGATTTTCCATCAAAGATATTAAGCTCCTCATTTTCATGTTCAGGTGTTGCAATTAAATCCCCTTGCCAAAACATATTTGGATAAAATTTCTGTCCATTATTTAACTGGTAAAGTTCTTGCAGATCATTCGGCAGATCAAATGTTAATCTAGACGAAATGCTTTTTATTTCTTGTAATGTTAAGCTTGGTAAAAAAGCATTTTGAGATTCAGGAAAGTTTAATGTAGTCCATCGTAATATCTGTAAATACGCTTCTATTAAAGTTAACATGATAGGCTCCTAATTTAATATTTTGTCAATTCAAGTAGGAACAAAAGTATCAGTATAAAGATAAATTTTTGTCCTAAGTTTTTATTAATTGAGTAAACCATTTCTATTTTTATTGTAAATAAGGCTTTGAATAGAAATAACTATTGACTGTCGTATCCGTCGAACTAGATAAACCGCCATAGACCCCATAATTAGAAATACTTACATTAGACATACTTGCATTTGTTAATTTGGTTTCGATTTGCGGCATAACCTATGCCAATGCGTCCAGATGATCACCATTGCCATGGTATCGAGGCGGCAATATTGATAGAGTAATTCTTTCCATTGCGATCGCATAGCTTGATTGTCTCGACTCAGATCCCGATTTTCGCCATACATTAGATCTTGATAGGCAAGCATAGCTCCAGCCCCTTCATTCACCACCTGAATGCGATCGCCGATTTGCAACTGGGGCAAAACATCGTAAGGACTGAGCACCTCGCCATTTATCTCTTGATAGTATTCCTGAAAGTAAGGTATTTCGTGGAGATAGGCATTAGTCTTCCACACCGCAGGCAAGACACATTTCAACGAAGTTCTTCCCTTCATTAATGGATGGAAGTAATGCTTGAGCGTGAGTGCATTCATGTCAACTAAATGGGATGTTCCCCTTGGGCCTAGTTTAGCGGTATTTGCCAGCCAAGCTTTGAGTTGGGGATTCTGATAGTCGTAGGCTTGCATTTGGTAGTAGATATCACGCAGCACGCTATTTTCATGGGTCGCCCATGTCAAAATCGTACCGCGATCGCCCAAGCATTCCATCAGAGATTCCGCAAATTGAAAATTGGGAAAATTATGTTCTAGATCGAGCCATTCGGTTTGAATCGGTGGTGCATCGGGTGCAGCGATCGTGTGGCAACTCCACTGGAAAGCAACCTGCTCGTAAGTTTGCATCCCTGCATGATAGGGAATTGCCATACGGGAGGTTTCAAAATCAATAAAATGAATGGGATATTCTACCTTTTGTAAGAAACTGGGAAGCTCATCGGAAATCCATTCTTTATTCTTTTGGGTATATTCGATCTGAATGAGCTGTCGTTCACTATAGGTTTCGTCATTGAGTTCTTCAAGGGGCACATCAAACATGCTGACCTGCTTTTGCTCGATCATTTCGTTGACCAGAGGCGTTTCATTGCCCCCAATTCTTCCCATTTGATAAAGTTCCAAGACGTGATGTTCTACTTCAGCAAGATCTCCCCAACATTCCTTAAAGCCATCGCGGGGATCTTGAGCGCTTGCCCGATATTCGCATCCCTTGCAGCTTTTACTAATCGGTGCAAAAATTTCTGGCGATCGCTCGATGAGGTAGCCGATATATTTTTGGGCTATCGAAATGGTGGGCTCGACTAATTCCGCAACCTCAGACTCAATACTGACCTTAGTCAGAAATTGATCCTGCCATAATTCTTGTATATCCCCAGAAAAGTTGATAGTAACCCCATTGAGTTTAGAAAAGGAATTGCGGGGACTAGATACACGTTGAATTTGGAAATAGGACGCGAGGTTATCGATCGCCGTGGTTTTAGTGCGGTCAGGCACGATCAGATAGGGTGCAATCTCAACTTGAAGTTGCGGTAAATGCTCAGCTAGCATTTCTTGTAAAATGCCGACTTGGTAAGCAACCTCTTCGATAATATGCCGCCATTCCCCACCCACCTTACCAGTACGTTTATTGCGAAAAAGGGAGAGATGGCGATTTTTGATTAATTCATCATGGGCTTTACTATCAAATCCCTTGACCCGAATTTCTATAATTTCAATGCGATCGCCCTGCTTGACGAGAATATCGGCACGCGCTAATTTATGATCGGCATAGAGCACTGGCTCAAAGAGTGTCACATTCTCTTTTTGTAATTGCGCGATCGTTTCCTGCACCGCTGCGGCAATATGCTCATCGGAATTGAGATTTGCCGATATATAAATCCCTTCAGGATATAGAAGATGGGCGATCTTGCTAATAATAAAATTCCCATCCGCTAATATTCTGGTATAAGGATCTACGCGATCGACAGTAGGGTAGCCTAATTTTTTGTAATAAAGTTTTGTCGAGCAACTGCGGGCAGTCTTGAGATCGGATTTCGTCAGATAAATAGGATGGGGCATACTGCCTAAATACTTAAATAGGGGGATTGCAGCTAAAATTTTGATTTAGGATGGGCGGCGCTAAGCGCCGCCCATCCTAAATCAAAATTTTTGAACTATTACAAATCTAGCCTTAAAATTTGCAAGTTAGAAATATAAATTCCACAAAATTCAACGAAATTTGCTATTTCATGGTTTTGGCGATTGCTATCAATCATCGAAACCAGATAGTCTGCAACTACTATTAAACTTTTGGGAGAGATAAACATGTCAGAACTTTGGCTAGAGACTGCTTTGTTCTTAGTCAGCCTGAAGAAGAGTTTTAAATTTTTATCTAGTCCCAAATTTATTGGTTATGCTTTGATTGGCTCGATTGCAACTTTGAGTGCGATCGCCACTAGCATGGAACTCAAGGCAGTCCAAAGCCTAGAAAGACAAACCCAGTCAGCATTTTTTAACTGGCGCGGGACGGTAGCCCCTCCCAAAAATATTGTAATTTTAGCGATCGACGATCTTTCCCTACGGCAAGGGGAATTTTACGACCCGAAAAAGCGCCCCTTTTTAGAACCCTTTCGGACGACCACATGGAAACGTGTCGTCTATGCCCAAGTGCTAGAAAAACTAGTTAAGGCGGGGGCAAAGGTAGTAGCCTTTGATATTTTGTTTGTGACTCCAGGGGATCATGGTGCGGATGACGACAAAAAATTTCAAGGCGCAATTACGAAGTATGGCGATAAAGCTGTATTTGCCGCTAGTTACGAACTCTCTCAAATGGGAGAAGCAAGTATTATGCAGCTTGCCACGCCAGAATCCGTTTTCCAAATAAAACCCAATACCTTAGGGCTGATTAATTTTCAACCAGAAGTGACGGGTAATATTCACCGTTTAGGCGTACAGCCTCCCGCCGAGAGTGGCTTGCCCCCTGTCCCGACCTTTGCAGCTTCAGCACTGAACGTTGCCAAGATTAGTTATCCTAAACCCAAAGGGGATGGCATCTATTTCTATGGGGGATTTGATACTTGGTCAAACGCTCAGCAATTAATTCCATTCTATTATGTGGTCGATCCTGATAATTGGAATAGCGAGCAACTTCAAGGCGGTAAATTTTTTCAGGATAAGATCGTTCTCATTGGCGCAACGGCAGCCTCTAAACAAGATATCCAAAATTCGGCAGTGGGCAGAATGTCAGGGATCGAGATCCATGCCAATGCGATCGCGACCCTCATGGAAAATAAGAGTATGGCAGGATTATTTGCCAGCCCTTTTCAACAAGGTATCTTTACTTTCTTTCTGGTAGGGATCTCTGGCGGCATTCTCTGTCTGCTTAAACGTCCAACTATGCAGATCCTGACTGCCTTTGGTATTGCGATCGCTTGGTTTGGCATTGGTTATGTTTGCTTCATTTACACCAGCACGATCTTACCCGTGGCGATTCCCACGATCGCGATCGGGCTAAATGGGATTGCGCTCTTAACTACAGGTTCCATTGCCGCCCAGATTGATAAAATTCTACTCCGCCGCACCTTAGAGCGTTACGTCGCCGCACCGATCGTCGAAGAAATCGTCAATCAACCCGATAATTTTCGCGATCTGTTAGAAGGGCGGACGATCAAAGCTGCCGTACTCTTTTCCGATATTCGTGGCTTTACCACCCTCTCTAGTCGCCTTCCTGCCAAACTGCTGATCCAACAATTGAATACCTATTTAGGAGGGATGGTAGATGCGATTTTAGAATACCAAGGCACGATTGATAAATTTATTGGCGATGCGATCATGGCTGAATTTGGTTCGCCCGTATCGCGGGGTGAGAAGGATGATGCCATGAATGCAATCCATGCTGCTTTAAATATGCGATCGGTATTAATGGAACTTCGGAAACTCTGGCAGGCTGAAAACAAAATCCCTTTCTCCAATGGAATCGGAATTAACTATGGAGAAGTAACTGTTGGGAATATCGGTTCGTCCCGTCGCCTTGAGTATGCGGTAATTGGTGATACAGTTAATGTTGCCAGTCGAGTTGAGGGTATGACCAAGGATCTGGGAACGGATATTGTGATCACAGGTACTCTCTACGAAATTGTTAAGGATGAAATTGATGTGGTGGATTTTGGCGAACATGCGCTTAAAGGTCGAGTTGGTAATGTGCGACTCTATGGCGTAATTGGGCTAAAAGGCTGCGATCGCAGTATTTACGAACAAGTGCAAAACGATCTCAAACGCCATGCAGCAGTAATCGATATTCTCAAAAAAGGGCAGTTGCCCACCCGTCGCGAATAGCGCGATCGCTAATCACCACTGCTACCCAAATTAATTATGCTTAGCTACTTATTGGTATATTGGGAGATGCGAAGTAGCAACCAGAGAGGATACCGCCCGCGCAGCGGGCGGTATCCTCCTCTGGTTGCTACTTACAAACAAATCCCTGAAAAGATCAGAACATAGTGGATATACTGCGATCGCTTCCCATTGGACTTTATCTCGAACAGCCCATTACATGGCTGCATCGAATCGATCCACGCATTAAATTGTTTGGACTATTAACCATTTTATTGTCACCGATCCAAGCCAATGAACCTTGGCGGATTGCGATCGCAGTTTTACTGATCTTGCTGACCCTAGCATCACGTATTCCGTTGCGGGTTTGGAAACAGCAAATGGGGATTTTACTGTTACTTGGCTTTATGACCTTGGCGATCGCTACAGTTTCTCCTGATGGGACTAATGCCACAATTCAGCCTCGTCGCCCCATTCCTGAAATCGAGGTAACCAGCACCAATCCGACGGTTTCCCCCCTAACGATTAGCCTCCCCCAACCTAATTCCTATCGGTATGTGCTTTGGAAAGCAGGAAATATTACGGTTACTCGCCGATCGCGTGAATTGGGCGTGCGTGTTTGCACCTTGATTTTTACCTATCTGTACGCACCGACATTGTTTTTACTGGTGACTGCACCTGAGGAAATTACTGCGGCGATCGCGGCAATTTTTGCGCCTCTGAAACTGCTAAAAATTCCCGTAGTAGAAATTGTGTTGACTTTGACGCTTGCGCTCCGTTTTGTTCCTCTGGTTTTAGAAGAAGTCCAGAACCTTGCAAGAGCCATGCGGACGCGATCGATTAATTGGAAAAAGCTCGGTTTCAAACGGACTACTCAAATTTGGTTAATTCTGGCGGAACGATTGATCGACAATCTCTTCATTCGTGCCGAACAGACCGCTAGTGCCATGCAAGTACGCGGATTTACCACCCCAAATACGCATCTCGTAGTTTGGAATCCGCTTCGTTTTTTCCCTCGCGATATAGTTCTATTAATGCTGATCATGGCAATGTGGGGGGTGAGAATTTGGCTGGGCAATGATATTTAAAGAATAAGTAGCTAGGCATAGAAGAGCATACCGCCCGCGCAGCGGGCGGTATGCTCTCTGTTTTGGTTTTTTATAGCTACAGTCACGGACAAATCAAACCCCAAGAATTGACTGGCGGCGCGAAGCGCCGCCAGTCAATTCTTGGGGTTTATGTCCTAGTACAATTGGCGATAGCTATACTTATGCCTAGCTACTTATTTTATGAGAATTCAAAATTCTTCTTTTCGTTTTAAAAAATTTACGGTCAATCAAGATCGCTGTGCGATGAAGGTAGGGACTGATGGCATTCTGTTAGGTGCGTCTGCGAGTCTACCCGAACCCGCTCAAATTCTGGATATCGGGACTGGGACTGGATTGTTAGCACTAATGCTAGCGCAGCGATCGCCCTCGGCAAATACCACGATCGATGCCGTGGAAATTGATACGGAGTCCTACCATCAGGCAAAAGAGAATATCCAGCAATCACCTTGGGGCGATCGCATTAATATCTACCGCGCCAGAATTCAAGACTTCGCGATCGCCTGTCCCCAGCAATACGATCTCATTATTTCCAATCCACCTTTTTTTGTTAATAGTTACAAGTCACCCCAAGCATCCAGAAACTTGGCTCGCCATAGCGATAGTCTGCCGCAAACTGACATTCTCCAGATCGCCCGTCAGTTACTCAAACCCCACGGTCATTTAACAATTATTTACCCTACCGACTTGGCTAAAAAATTTTTAGATCATGCGAGGGATTTTGATCTGTTTTGCGATCGCCAAGTCTATATCAAACCCTTACCCCACAGTGCGATCGAGCGTATATTGCTAGAGTTGAGTCCCACTAAATATCCTCTCCGAGAGACTTTCCTCACCATCGAAGAGGAGAAACATGTTTATACGCCAGATTACCTTAGGTTAGTCAAAGACTTTTATTTGTATTTATAGCTAATGTTACGTGGAACGAATATTGCCCTCACCCCCCAGCCCCCTCTCCCATCAAGGGAGAGGGGGAGTAAGACTAATTTCTGGTTCCCCTCTCCCTTGATGGGAGAGGGGCTAGGGCTGAGGGGCTTGAAAGCTTCCACGTAACACAAGTTAAGAAATGGCGTAGCCATTTCTTAACTTGGTATCACATCTGTTGCAAGTATCTTTCACTTCCTAAATCATCGAGTTTACTTTGCTTTTCCATTACCATATCCGCTAGGGATTGACGATAGGTAATTACGCGTTCGAGCAGTTCGGCATTGTGGCTAGCGAGCATCTGTACCGCAAGCAGCCCTGCATTATCAGCATTGCCGATCGCTACTGTGGCAACGGGTATGCCCTTAGGCATCTGCACGATCGAATAGAGCGAATCCACACCATTAAGCTGTCGCGTGGCAACGGGTACGCCAATTACAGGCAGAGGAGACAGCGCCGCTACCATTCCCGGAAGATGCGCCGCACCGCCAGCCCCCGCAATAATCACCTTAATGCCGCGTATATGGGCATTATTGGCAAATTCCACCATTCGATGAGGGGTGCGGTGAGCGGAGATAATTGCGACTTCATAGGGAATTTCAAACTTTTGACAAATGGCGATCGCGCCTTGCATGGTGGGCAGATCGGAGTCACTGCCCATAATGATACTGACTTGTGGTGGATTTTGCATCTTCTCGGTCTTAATCTAGATTTTTAAACATTTTTGAATATAGCAACGTAAGGTTTACTTAAAACCTAAAAGCCCAAAGATGAGTGGCGGCGCGAAGCGCCGCCACTCATCTGGCATAGCCTAGATTACCGTCTTTGCGTTTCGTTAATTTGCCACTGTTTCGACGATTCATCCCAAACTAAACTCATCCTCAGCGTTTCAGGGAAAACTGCCTTACCCTTTTGGTAGGTGAGATCCATATCAATGGTTGCGAAATTCTCTTTGGATTCAACAATCCGCACGTCATTAACTGAAACTTGACTCACAGTTCCCCACCAATCGGTGAAAGATTTATATCCACCAGCGCGATCGCGTTGAAATTTTGGGGTGAGACTGCGCCATGCATTCTGAAATTGGCGATCGTTGATCAGGCTGTAATAATCTCGAACTGCTTGCTCAGGAGAAGGTCTTGTCGGTGATGGAGTTGCTGTTGGTGATTTTGTGGGAGTCGCCGTTGGAGAAGGGGAAGGAGAAGAGGTCAAGTCGCTTCCTGTAAAGCGTTGAGAACTAGCGTTAGCATCAAGACTGGCATAGGCACAATAGGCATCATCGATATATTTGAGATGTTCTTGCAACTTCACGATACAACTATCTAAATCTTTAAATTGGCTGGTATATACCTGCTGAAATTGATTATTTCCCAAGTTGGGATAGTCGGGTATCCAAAACATGCCAGCATCTTTATACCCTAGTGACTTCAACTTCTCCACTCGAAACCCAGCCGATTCTTTATCTTTATAAGCAGAATCGGCAAGGAAATAGAAGGGAACTTTAGCAACGGGTTTATTAAAGGGAGAGAGTTTGTTCCAAAGAGCGACAATACCGCCATTTTGCGAGATGACAACACCTAAAGCGATCGCCGCGCCGATCGCTCCACCCACGATTACCGTAGCTACGATCTGCCCTAATATCTTTTTCTGCGGATTTTGCTGCGATTGGTAAACATAGACTGAGTGATCGGGAGGTTGAGCGGGAATGGATTGCTGGGGAGTGAAAGGAGGGGTATAGCCTCTGGGTGTTACCGCCACAGTCTGCATATTCGACATCGCTGGCGAAATGGGAACTTGCTTAGGAGTATTTTGCCTGACTTGATTTTGTTGTAGTGCTTCCAGCATTTCCCTCGCCGAACTATAGCGATCGCGTGGATCGAACTGGAGCACCTTCGCAAAGATAGATTTTAAAGTTGCGCTAATGTCAACGACATGAGACTGCCATAGTACCTCTCCCGTTTGCGGATCAGTACCCAATTCTTGCGGATATTTTCCCGTTAGGGCAAAGATGGCGGTAAGCGCAAGGCTATAGAGATCGCTCGCAAAAAAAGGTCTACCCGCCGCCTGCTCTGATGCCATAAATCCTGGCGTACCAATAACGATCGAATGAGCCTGTTGCGCCGAGCTGCGGATCGTACTGACATTGAGGGTTTCTTTCACTGCCCCAAAGTCAATTAATACGGGTTCTCCCGATCGCAAAATAATATTGTCAGGCTTGATATCTCGATGAATAATACCGCGATCGTGAACATAGATCAGCGTTTGGAGAATACTAATCAGTAATTGTCTGACAGCCTCTTCAGACCACTTCCCACCACGTTCGATCGTTTCGGTTAGGGTCAATCCATCAATCCATTCTTGGACTAGATAAAACAATCCATTTTCCGTAAAGTTAGCATAAAGCTTAGGAATATAGCGATTTTCCTCTCCCAAAGTTTCTAAGACCGCTGCTTCGCGATGAAACCTTTGCTGTAATAACTCATACATTTGCGGATTATCCGCGACGGGTTTAAGCTGCTTGATCACGCATCGACGGTTGGATGGCATTTTGGTGTCTTCAGCCAAATAGGTTTCCCCAAAGCCGCCACTGCCTAGGACGCTAGTGACGCGATAGCGGTTATCTAAAAGGTTTGACATCATGGAGTTTATATTTATCGCTACTAGCGATCGTACAGCATAAATAGTGTTTTGCGTTGTTTGCTAGGTTCTGACGTTTCACTTCCGATTAGATCGAGCTGTTCCCTAATTTCTTGGTTGAGGGCATAAAAATCTGATTTTTGCGAAGTCAAAGGAGCGTCAATGGAATAAACCTCAACGATCGCTTCTCTCCCTTTCGCATAGAAATCTCCCAGCCTTAATGGTTTCCAAGAATCGCTAAGCCCCTCCCTCACCGCCGCCGAAAACACTAAAAATCGATTTAACTGTCTAGTCAGCGATTCAATTCTCGCTGCCACATTTACCGCATCACCAATGATCGTATATTCCTTTTTGGTTTGAGAACCAATATTCCCTTCTAAAACCGTTCCCTTAGACAAGCCAATCCCCACATAAAGCACGCGCAAAGGGCTATTAACAGGCGCTTGATTGCGTAAATTTTCTAGTTCTGATAGAACATCGAGACTTGCTTGTAGGGCTTCATCGGCGTGATCGCCATCAAAATAAGCCATCACACAATCGCCAATAAACTTCGTAACTTCGCCCCCCCTTGCGGCGATCGCATTAGTACAAACCGTAAAGAATTGATTGAGTAACTCCACAACTTCGGTTACTTGCAGCTTTTCCGTGATACTAGCAAAACTCATTATATCGGCGAAGAAGATAATCTTCTCGGTGTAGCGTGGAATCAGCGTGAGTGGATTAATTCCATTCTCCATCGCCTGTAAAACCCCTGAATGGGTATAATTTGCTAAAATTATTTTGGATTCCCCCAGAGTTTGCAAGAGAATCTTGATCGGTTGCAATAACAAATCATTTTTTTCATCTAATATAATGATTTCCATTGGCCAGTCTGGAAATCGTCTTTGGGCGATATTCTCTTCAGATTTAAGACAGCGAATTTGATGGTGACGCTCATCTTTTAAGATTTTGGCATATAGGCGATCGACCCGCCCATCTTCTCCTTCTAAAATCTGAAAGAACATACTGCCACAGGACATCAATACCCCTGTAATGTCTTCTTGAGAATTATGCTTTTGCGAGACATAGCCAATACTCTCGATTTCTGATTTGATCAGCGATCGCGAGAAGTTGCTGATATAGGTTATCCTTTTCATAAAATTGCGATATAGAGCATAACGAAAGAATTCAATAAATTAAAAAATTAAAACTCGCTCCCATTATTTGTAGCCTGAACGACAACAGAAACGTAATCGGCAATAAGGCGTAAACGAAAATTATAAAAAACCTTCAACTATTTGTATCATATAATACCAATTCCCAAAAGTATGACAACACTTTTGGGAATTAAAAACTAAGCCTAGCAAGGGTTTTCAAGGTAAGTAGCTAGGAAAAACCAAAACCAGAGAGCGTACCGCCCGCTACGCGGGCGGTACGCTCTTCTAGGTTTTAAGTTTACTTATGCCTAGCTACTTATAACTGCGTTAGGACAAAATTAAATTTCCAAAAGAATATCATCACTTTTCTCGTTGAATTCTAAGCTATCTTGAGTTTGGTATTAATCTCTTTCCTGCTATTTAGCCAATAGGTCATCATTTCCCCCTTACCTTTAACCATGATTATGCCGCGTTTTTCACAATTAAATTGCTCGCGGATGCGGATATAGGTGGATTCTGTAACCTGAATGGCATTTGCCGTTCCTAAGGATTCCATACGGCTAGCAACATTGACCGTATCGCCCCAAAGATCGTAAATAAATTTCTTTGTCCCGATTACGCCTGCAACTACTGGCCCAGAATTAATGCCAATTCGCATCGCAATTTGTACACCATCGCGAGATTTCACATGGGCGATCGCTTTTTGCATATCGAGAGCCATATTAGCGATCGCGATCGCATGATCGCCTCTAGGCTGAGGCAATCCACTCACGACCATATAGGCATCGCCGATCGTTTTAATCTTTTCAAGTTTATGGCGATCGCACAGATTATCAAAGATAGAAAAGATGCGATTGAGCAGACCGACGACTTCCGTGGGGGACATATGACTAGAGAGTTCCGTAAAGCCGACAATATCGGCAAACAAAACCGATACTTCTTCAAATCCATCCGCCATCGATGCGCGACTATGCTTGAGTTTTTTAGCAATTCCTTCGGGCAGCATATTTAGCAATAGGCTTTCCGAGCGATCTCTTTCTGCCTGTAGTTCTTGCTGGATGCGAATGCGTTCCGTTACATCGCGAAAGTACCACACCATGCCATAAAACTTACCTTCGGGAGAATGCACCTGTCCCGAATAGCAATCAAACACGCGATCGTTGGCAAGATAAATTTCTTGTTGGGTATATATTTCTGTCGAATCGTAGGCATTTTCTAGAGCTTCCACCAGTCCTTCGGGTAGTTGGAGGTGGTGCTGCAACAGGCTCAACAAGCCACCATATTCCACGGATTGCAGTACAGCTTCAGGAATTTGCCACAACTGACAAAACCGACTGTTATAGCTCACAATCCTCCCTTGCTCGTCCACTGCCAACACTCCATCCACGGAGGCTTCGCGTTGTGATTTCAAAAGGGAATTGCTGCGTTGTAGGGCTTCCTCAATTTCTCGACGTTGATCAATGCTGGTCAATTGATGCGATCGCCATAGGGAGATCGCGACCTGTTGACATAGCGATCGCAAAACTTGGCATAGTTCGGGTTGGCATAAATTTGCCTGATCGTAATCTTCTAAATAATCTTCTAAATAAATTGCCCCCAATAAATTGCCCGATTCCCATAGTGGGATACATAGGGCAGCTTGGGGGCGATGCTCGCGCCAGTAGGGATCGCGAGCAAAATGGGACGGAGGATGGCTTTGACTCCAGTGCGTTTCAACGCGATCGCGGAGCGCCTCGCGCACCATTAAGGGCAAACTCGTAGGATTGGTGCAGTCGATGGGTAAATGTTGGATTATTTCTCGATTGGGCGATCGCTCTGCAAAGGTCGCCATGCTCGGTAATTCTTCTCGATCTACTAAAATCACCGCACCCAAATGTGCTTCTGAGATATTGAGAATGACCTTAAGACTCAAACTGATCAGCCGATCGACATTTACTTCCCGTGAAATTTCAACAGTGGATTGAAGTACTGCGGCAAGATTAAAGTTGGGCTGGTTGCTAATGTTCGTTGCGCTCATCAGTTCGATTGGGGATGTTGAGGGCAAAGACTCGATTTGCGATCGTTATGTAAGTAGCTGGGCATAATTAAAACCCAGAGTCAAAACCTGTAGCGCACGCGCAGCGTGCGCTACAGGTTTTTGGGTTTTATATTTAATTGCGCCTAGCTACTTAGTACTAATCGGATATCTCTATCAGAGCCAGAAAAATTCACACGATCTTAACCAACCTGATTAACTTGTAGCATCAGACATTTTACGTAACCTCAGCATGATATTGCCGAAAACCGAAGAAGAGAATAGCGGCGCGAAGCGCCGCTATTCTCTTCTTCGGTTTTATACCAAAACTAAATTGGTATAAAACCCCAAAGAGGGTTGCCGCGCGGAGCGCGGCAGCCCTCTTTGGGGTTTTAATCTGGCAGCTATATCGCAAAAAGATCAAAGTGCCTAAGGGCGCTTTGATCTTTTTGATCTTATTGGAGCGTGTATAGTCGTGATTGCGCTAGTCTTGCCAACCAAGGCGCGAGAAACTTCTCATTGGCTTCCCTTTCTTGGGGGTTTTGCGTTTCTAGAGGATGGGGAGCTAGACCACGCAAAGCGCCTGTCGTTACACAAAACATGGATTTTTGAAAGGACAGACAAATTTTAACGAGCAAATCCTCGACCCCGCGATCGCCATTTTGATAAAACTCCTGCAAATAGTCGGGAAGATAATGCCGCATATCTTGCATTAGTAATGTGGGTGGAATCCCCGCACCACCTACTGGCAAAGGATCGGCATAGAGTACGCCATAGTTAAACTGCGAAATTTCCTGAGCAATTTGATGCTCCTGCGCGTTGTAGGAAACCGTGCCGCGAAAGGGGAAAGATCGGAAAAATACTGCCTCGACGTAGGGCACAGCCGTATCCATTAAAAATGACAGGTTTGCCGAAGCAGGGACGATTTCGTAATCTTTCCCTGCGATCGCTACTTTGTAGATATAGGGCACGGCGGCCGCGGCCACTAGTCCATCCTGCACATGGCGAACGACATCGGGAATGCTGGTAATTTCTCCGCGATCGTAGCGATCGCTTAATTCTAAAAACATGGGCGACATGAACGACCAAAAAAAGCCAAGAGCGCTGTAGTAGGTCATTAATCGCACCTGTTCTAGCAAGAAATCGGGAAATAGGCGATGCATAATTGCCATCAAGGGATGGCGCTTTACCTTTGCCGCGATCGCTAATTGGGCGAGTTGTTTAAATTCAGTGGAGTCCAAGTAGGTATCCAGTCCGCCGCCGCCATGCCAAAACATTGCTTTCATGCAATATTCGGCAAACTCAAAATTGATGCGATCGTGCCACCAATGACGACCTAACTTTTGTAAGGACAAGTTCCCATTAAAGAACTTAAAGAAAGGGAAAAATGCAAGAAACTGATGTTCGGAAATATAGGTAAGATTGCGATGGTACTCACCCAGTACTACACCATAGCTTTTGAGAATACCCACAACCTCAAGCAAGTTGTCGGGAGAATCTGGAAGCAATGCACCACCTGATTCCAAGCGTTGCTTTACCGCAGCAAGGGCTGGTTCGATCGTTTTATTTTGGCTCAATACACTCATATGCAAATTTTACAATGCTTCACGCGAGTTTAGTCCATAAAACTCAAGAAGAGAAGGGCGGCGCTTTGCGCCGCCCTTCTCTTCTTGGGGATAGAAATATGTATGTCAC
>NZ_SELU01000116.1:0-5273 GCF_006861605.1 Pseudanabaena sp. UWO310
TGGGCTCGGAGTTTTGTCTAAGATACAGAAGTACGTGGGCTTAATTATATATAAAACCCTAAAACCTGCGGCGCACGCGCAGCGTGCGCCGCAGGTTTTATACCAAGTTAAGAAATGGCTACGCCATTTCTTAACTTGGTATAAAACCCTTACCAGATCTAGTACCAATTCACAAAAGTGTTGTCACACTTTTGTGAATTGGTACTAGATCTGGATTTTAATTATGCTGAGGTACTTAGCAAGCCAAGAGATTAGCAAGCCAAGAGATTAGCAAGCCAAGAGATTAGTAGCTGGGTACAATTAAATATAAAGCCTCAAAAGCTGTAGCGCACGCTGCGCGTGCGCTACAGCTTTTGATTCTGGGTTTTAATTATGCCCAGCCATATGCCCAGCCACTTAGCGGTGAGAGTTTATGCTTGCAGATCAATTGCCACAATGGTTGGAATTATCTCTCCAAGAAGTTTATAAGGGTAAATTGCCCAGCTATATTCCCCTTTTAGCACAGGTCGATCCCCGCACGATCGCGATCGCCATGCAGTTTATAGATGGTAACTGTCTGATGGCAGGTGATGCGACCGCAACTTTCCCTTTAATGAGTGCGATCAAACCATTTTTATTACTTTACCTACTCGAAAATTTTGGTAGAGAAGCCGTTTCTAAGATGGTTGATGCGGAACCCAGTGCCGAGGCTTTTAATGCCATACCCGATGGCAAGCCGAAAAATCCCATGATTAATAGCGGGGCGATCGCTCTTTCTTCGTTATTGACCTCCTCGGAAAATTTGCAAAATTGGCTCAACGAGAGATCGGGCGCAAATTTGATCCTCGATTTTTCAATGCTCACTTCGGTGAGATCGATACCAAATCGCCGCAATTTAGCGATCGCTTCGCAACTTACCTCTTTAGGAATAGTCTCAAATTCTCGTCAAGCCCTCAAGATTTATGAAGAAATCTGTTGTTTGCGGAGTAACGTACAGGATCTCGCCAAAATTGGGGCTTTATTGATTGATACAAAGCGATCGCCACATATCCCGATGGTTTTAGAAATCATGCTGCGCTGTGGGATGTATGAGGGCTCCGCTGCATTCGCGCAGGATGTGGGATTAGCTTCTAAGTCCAGCGTTAGTGGTGCTTTGTTATCGATTATTCCCGATCGGGCTGTCATTGCTTGTTATAGCCCCGCTCTTGATGCGATCGGCAACTCGGTGGCTGGGCTATTTCTCGTTCGCCAGATTAAAAACTATATGCTGGAATTGGGGCATGAAGCGTCCACATCTCCAATAAAAAGTTGAATTTTTTAATAGATCTTCGCGATCGTGTATATACAGCTACCTTTATCCGATAAAATTAAAAACGCTAAAAAGTTTTCGGTTGTAAGCAGTAGAGAATAAGTAAATGAGTACCTTTGAGAAAGTTCAAGAGATCGTTGCATCCCAATTAGGCGTTAAACCAGAAGAAGTTAGACCAGCAGCTAGCTTTGCAAACGACCTTGGCGCTGACTCTCTCGATACCGTCGAACTAGTTATGGCCCTAGAAGAAAAATTCGGCGTGGAGATCCCCGACGAATCCGCAGAAAAAATTATCACTGTGCAAGATGCGGTTGATTTCATTGACAGTCAGAAGGCTGCTTAAGCAATTGTTTTAGATTAAAGCTTTGTTGCTCGACGACAAAGCTTTTCTGTTCTTAAAATTTTTGATCTATTGATTCCAAACGAAATGCAAAACCCTCAGCCCCTCTATCGCGTCGTTGTCACTGGACTAGGTGCAATCACACCGATCGGTAACACGGTCGAAGAATACTGGCAAGGTCTAGTCGATGGCAAAAATGGGATTACCGAAATTACCCGTTTCGATACCACTGACCATGAGTGTCGAGTCGGTGGCGAAGTAAAGGATTTCGATCCCCTAGCCTACGTCCCCGCCAAAGAAGCGCGACGTATGGATCGCTTTGCTCAATTTGGCGTAAGTGCTAGTATCCAAGCGCTCCGCGATGCCAACCTCGAAATAACCCCTCTAAATGCGCCCCAAATCGGCGTTTTGTTGGGTACGGGCATTGGCGGATTGCAAGTGCTTGAAGATCAGCATGAAATTATTCGCACCAAAGGTCCAACCCGCTGTAGTCCATTCATGATCCCGATGATGATCGGCAATATGGCGGCAGGTTTAACAGCAATCCATACGGGCGCACAGGGACCTAATTCCTGTACGGTCACAGCCTGTGCAGCGGGATCTAATGCGATCGGTGATGCATTCCGTTTGGTTCAAAGTGGCTTTGCTCAGGCGATGATCTGTGGTGGTACTGAGGCAGCCATTACCCCTCTAGGCTTTGCTGGGTTTGCTTCGGCAAGGGCTATGTCTCGCCGCAATGACGATCCTGCCCATGCCTCGCGTCCCTTTGACAAAGACCGAGATGGTTTTGTCATGGGTGAAGGTGCGGGAATATTAATTATTGAGAATCTAGACCATGCTCTCGCAAGGGGAGCCAAAATCTACGCTGAAATCGTGGGCTATGGCTGTACTTGCGATGCCTACCACATGACTTCACCTTCTCCTAATGGTGAGGGAGCTGTCAGAGCCATGTCCCTAGCTCTCAAGGATGGCGATATTACACCTGAGATGGTGGATTATATTAACGCTCATGGTACGAGTACTGCAGCAAATGATAGTACTGAGACCAAGGCAATCAAGAAAGTCTTAGGCGATCACGCCTACAAGGTTGCGGTTAGTTCTACTAAGTCGATGACGGGGCATTTGCTTGGTGGCTCTGGTGGTATTGAGGCTGTCGCCACTGTCTTGGCTGTGAAAAATGATATTGCGCCGCCAACGATGAACTTAGAAAACCCTGACGAAGAATGCGATCTCGATTATGTTCCTAATAAGTCGCGCCCAATGACTATTAATGTAGCGACCTCTAACTCTTTCGGCTTTGGCGGTCATAACGTGACGTTAGTTTTCAAAAAATACCAATAACAAAAGGGGGCGTAATGCGCCCCCTTTTGTTATTTAACGTGAGTTCGGGATAATTGGAAACGGGATTTGAGAAAGGATTTGCGTAGCAAATCCTTTCTCAAATCCCAAAAGTACTAAGACATAAACCCCAAGAATTGACTGGCGGCGCTTCGCGCCGCCAGTCAATTCTTGGGGTTTGATTTGTCCTCATTCAAGTGACTGTAGCTATATAGCCGCCGCCAACTGTATCAGGACATAAAACCCCAAAGAGAGTTGCCGCGCGGAGCGCGGCAACTCTCTTTGGGGTTTTGATTTTGTCCTAACAAAACTGGCGGCAGCTATATAACGTTATTTAGCGATATTTAGTGATCGCCGATCTAGGAATCAATAAACAGATCGGTTCCTTCTTGAGTGACTGCAAAATTTGCCACATCAGTGGGAGACTTACCCATCGCGATCATTTTCTGGGCAATCGCAGGTAGAGGGATCCCGACAAAGGAATCTACCCATTCCACATTCTTACCAGTGCAAATTTCAAATTTAGAACCATGAAAAGGACAGGTAATGACACCATTTTCAAATTTACCTTTGGCTAAGGGCAGTCCAAAATGAGGACATTTATTGGCGATCGCACAATAATTATCACCAACTTTTGCGACGAGGACAGATTTCCCATTGGCACTAGTCTTCAGGACTTTATCGGAACTGACATCGGTCGTGGAGGCAATTTTGACTTTAGTCATTTTTTTATAAATGAATGTTTTAAGACACAAAAAACTATATCACAACCCATATTTGTAAAGGCACGATCATGTATTAGGGTAATTAATAGCTATTGTCCTAACTAACCCAAGTCCAAGAATATAAGTGGCGGCGCAAAGCGCTGCCACTTATATTCTTGGGCTTATATCCAAAGCAAAGCTTTTATGGCTATTTAAAGCCCTGTGGCGCAGCGTGCGCCACAGGGCTTTGGGTTTTATATTTAATTACGCCCATCTACTTAGTGATCTACTTGGCAATCTACTTGGCGATCGCCTTTCAGGGTTGCTAGATATTTTGTCGGAAAAAGCTAGAAAAAAATATCAGACTTTTTCTGTTCCAATAACTTGCTTGTTAATGCCTTGATTGATGTCATGAATTATCAGTCTTTTTATCGTTAAAAACAAGTTTTAGTAAAATTGAAAAAGACTTATAACTCCTGAAAACCTTACTAATAAATGTTTTTGAGGTTTACATCTATACAATTACCTTAAATAACTAGTTTAGAAAAAATATGCTAACTTAGCAATGTCAATATAAACTACATGCAAAACATTTTGTTTTATACGTTGTTATCTATATTGATTTTTTGTCAATCTTGAAAATTTTTTGGCGAGTCTAACGGATGGGTGTTGAGTACTTGTGAATTGAGCAAAGACTTCTAATTATGAGATTGGGAAATGGATTGAGAGAAGATTGGGTAATTGTGTTGAGTTTAAAATGTTTGTTTACCCAATCACCACTAATTAAATGGAGATTTAGTTAGGAATTTCCTGTCTTAAGTTGATATTTAAAATTAGTATTTAAATTGACATTTAAACTAATAGTTAAACTAATATTTAAATCAATAATTAGAATTAATGTCTTATCAAAATATTATGACTCGCTAGTTTTTTAGAGCGGCTATCCAGATATAAATAACTAGGGAAATGTGAGGAAAAAGATGACTATTGAAGACGCACTCAATATCGTAGATTCTGTTTTGGAAAATAAGAGCCTTAGCACAATTCAAGAGGCTATTTTTCGTCAAACTTGGGATGGAAAAACCTATTCGGAAATTGCGGAAATAGCTGGCTATGATGCCGCCTATATTCGCGATGTCGGTTATAAATTGTGGCAATTACTGTCTGAGGCTTTTGGCGATCGCGTAACTAAAAACAACTTACAAGTGGTTTTACGCCGCTATAGTAATCGATCGCTAAATGCTAGCCCTGTTGCAAGTGGTAATTATCCATCTTTGATTAATTCTCACATCGTTTCAGCCATTCCTTCCTCAGTGAATTTACCGATTTCTACGGAATCCTTTAGTCAGGAAATTAGTAATGGGGCTTCTAAACTTTTGCAATTGCTAGCGCGGGTATTAAGCGAACCCATTGGCGATCGCCCAATTAATCATCACTGGCAGCAGCTCCATGATTCCAATACGGATTCCTCATTGAAACTGACCATTACGGTAAATCTCAGCATGGCAGACTAACCATCAAAAAGGGCGCAATGCGCCCTTTTTGATGATATATAGCAATAAAAGAGATAGTTAGGACAAATCAAAAACCAAATAAATAAAGG